>CANEXR010000006.1 GCA_947443815.1 Flavobacteriaceae bacterium
TCCTTATATTGCCAGAGAATTTCATGGTGTATGGGGAAATTTTGATGTAAATATTACTATTGACAAGGACTATATTTTAGGCGGAAGTGGGTATTTATTAAACAAAAATGATATTGGTTACGGTTACCAGGACGAAGGGATTGAAGTAAAAATTCCAAGAAAAACAAAAACCCTGACTTGGCATTTTAATGCCCCAATGGTCCATGACTTTACTTGGGCTGCAGATAAAAATTATATTCACGATGTGGTCAAAGGTCCAAACGATGTTGCTCTTCATTTTTTGTACAAAAACGATGAGAAAACAATCGATACTTGGAGAAAAGCAGAACCAAAAGTAGTGGCATTAATGGCTTTTTTTAACAAAACAGTAGGCGATTATCCCTATAAACAATACTCCATAATTCAAGGTGGAGATGGCGGAATGGAATATGCCATGTGTACTTTAATTCTTGGAAATGGCAAATTAGACGGATTAGTAGGTTTAATTGCTCATGAAATGGGACACTCTTGGTTTCAACATGTTTTAGCTTCCAATGAATCGGAGCACGGATGGATGGACGAAGGTTTTACTTCCTATATAGAAGATTTAGGTGTAAATGAAATTGCAGAAAAAAAAGTAGAAAATCCCTTTTTACCGTCCTATAAAGGCTATATTAAAATGGCAAATTCAGGCAAAGAATTACCTCAAACTACTCATGCAGATCGTTTTGATGAAAACAATATTTATAGCGCAACATCTTATCTAAAAGGCGAAATTTTTCTAACCCAATTAGGCTATTTGATTGGAAAAGAAAATCTAGATAAAACAATAAAACGCTATTATCAAGATTTTAAATTCAAACATCCAACACCAAACGATATCAAAAGAACTGCTGAACGGGTTTCAGGCGCTAATTTAGATTGGTATTTAACGGATTGGACGCAAACTACAAACACTATTGATTATGGTATCAAAGAAGTAAAAGAAAATGATGCTACTACCACTGTTGTATTAGAACGAATAGGCAGAATGCCCATGCCTATGGATTTGCTGGTGGAATATACGGATGGAACAACCGAAAGTTTCTACATTCCGTTACGCATGATGAGTTTTGAAAAAGAAAACCAAAATCCTGCCATTAAAAGAACCGTTTTGAACGACTGGGCTTGGGCGTATCCAACTTATTCCTTTGAGATTTCAAAACCAAAAAACAGCATCAAAAAAATCACTATCGATTCGAGCACTTTAATGGCCGATGTAAAACCAGAAAATAATTTCTACGAAATAAAGTAGTTTTTATTTGAATATAAAAGTCTAATTGTAATCCTACATTATGTGTTTGGTTTATAATTAGGCTTATTTTTAACCTACAAAAAGAGTTCTTTTTAAAAAATCTACAAAGATTGCAAAAAACACTATAAACTTTGCGAACTTTGCGATTCAGAAAAATTTACAATGGCAAAAATACTTACAGGCGTTCAAAGTACCGGAACACCTCATTTAGGAAACTTACTTGGCGCAATCATTCCAGCAATAGCATTATCAAATCATCCTGAAAACGAATCCTTTCTTTTCATTGCCGATTTGCATTCGATAACCCAAATAAAAAACGGAACAACCTTAAGAACAAACACCTACAGCACAGCAGCAGCTTGGCTTGCTTGTGGTTTAGATGTCAATAAAGTCGTTTTCTACAGACAATCCGATGTGCCTCAAACGGCTGAGTTATCTTGGTATTTGAGTTGTTTTTTTCCTTTTCAACGCTTAACATTAGCGCATTCGTTCAAAGACAAATCCGACCGATTAGAAGATGTCAATGCGGGTCTTTTTTCGTATCCCATGTTGATGGCTGCCGATATTTTATTATACGATGCTGAATTTGTTCCTGTTGGAAAAGACCAATTACAACACTTAGAAATAACCCGTGATGTCGCTTCCCGTTTCAACCATCAAATGGGAGAAACTTTCGTTATTCCAGAAGCTAAAATTCAATCCGACAGCATGTTGATTCCTGGTACAAATGGTGGAAAAATGAGTAAATCAGCCAATAATTTTATTAATATTTTCTTGGATGACAAGGCTTTACGCAAACAAATCATGAGTATAGAAACGGACAGCACACCCCTCGAAGAACCCAAAAATCCTGAAACTTGTAACGCTTTTGCATTGTATAAATTATTAGCTTCCGAAGAACAATTAGCGATTATGACTGCAAATTATTTGGGCGGAAACTATGGTTATGGTCACGCCAAACAAGCCTTATTTGAACTGATTGTAGAAAAATTCAAAACCGAAAGAGAAAAATACAATTACTTCATGAATCATCTTCCAGAAGTGGATGCGTTATTGAAAATTGGTGCTGAAAAAGCGGCAATAGTAGCGAATGGAGTTTTGAATAGAGTGAGAGAAAAATTAGGATTTGAAGCGATATAAAATCAATTTTTCATTAACCTCATAATTTGTGATGCCTTCAGTGGGACTAAAGGTGAAGTAAATACTTGTTATTCAATCATCAATTTTTGCTATTTGTCTCGCTAAAAGTGTCACTTTTTTTGTGTTTTGACTCATTTATATCGCCTCAAACAATTTTCCCGGCAACGGCCGAATCACTCCTTTCAGTTCCATGTTTAAAAGCAATCCTGATATTCTATGAATTGGAAAATCACAATGCAAAGCAATAATATCCATTACTTCTTTTCCCGTTTTAAGAAGGTAATCATAGACTTTTTGTTCCTCATTATCTAGCGTTACAAACAATTGTTTTTGAACCGGTTTTGTTTCTTTTTCCAAGTCCCAATTCAAGATATAAATCAAATCAGCGGCGCTAGTTAGCACATTTGCTTTTTGGGTTTTTATCAGATTATTACATCCTTGACTGTATTTATCCGTAACACGACCCGGAACAGCAAAGACATCCCGATTGTAGTCATTAGCCATATTAGCCGTTATTAAGGAACCTCCTCTGTCCGCAGATTCAATTACTACTGTAGCCTCAGTCATTCCCGCTACAATACGGTTTCGACGTACAAAATTTTCTTTATCAGGGTTAGAAGAACTCCAGAATTCGGTCATAAAACCACCATTTTGCTCCACTTTAGCAACATATTTTTTATGTGTTTTGGGATATATTTGATTCAATCCGTGTGCAACAACACCTATAGTTTGAAGGTTAAATTCTATGGCCAATTGGTGCGCCACAATATCGACTCCATAGGCAAAACCACTTACAATAATTGGATCTAGTGGTGCTAAATCTTCTATAAGTTTTCTACAAAAATCTATTCCGTAGGAAGTGATTTGCCTTGTTCCTACAATACTAATTGTTTTTTTGTTTTTTAAATTAATATTTCCTGATGTAAATAGCAAAACAGGACCGTCAATACAATGTTTCAAGCGTTCTGGATAGTTTTCATCTTGAAAATAAGCTACATCAATTGCATTATCAACTATAAAACGGAGTTCTTGAGTTGCTTTTTCAAAAACTGATTTGTCTTTTAAATTTTTCAATAATATAGAACCAACCCCATCAATTGCTGTTAATTGAGTTGCTTTAGCTTTAAAAATCGATTCAGAATCACCAAAATGTGTCAATAGTTTTTTGGCCATAATATCACCGATGCCTTCTACCCTTTGTAATGCCAATAAATAAAATAAATCCTGTTCTATCATGATTAAAAATATGATGTTAGTTGCTGTTTATGTTTTAAAGATAGGTTTTTTATTACATAAAAAACAAAATAAAAATATTTTTATATTAGAAACCAAATAGCATTTCAATAAGTCTTTGAAATTGAAACGGATAAAATTTAAAGCAGATTGTTAATAAAAATTGTGAATAAAATTTTGATAACTATTTTGGTTGTATAACTTTGTTAGTATGAAAATCGAACTTTACATCGCGCAGCTTTTATACCGTTATCAATGTGTAACCGTTCCTGGTTTTGGAGCTTTTTTGACCGAAATTCAATCGGCGCAATTAAATGAAAGTTCCAATTCTTTTTTTCCTCCAAAAAAAATGATTGCATTTAATGCTTATCTAAAAAACAATGATGGTTTATTAGCCAATCATATTGCTCAAGCAGAAAAAACATCTTATGAATATGCTGTAAGTGCCATTCAATTTGAAGTTTTTAATTGGAAAAAAGAACTGCAGGAAAAAGGCATGTTCACCCTAAAAAATGTTGGGGAACTGTGTCTGAATGCTGATAAAAATTTAATTTTCACCGCTTTCGACCAAACCAATTATTTGACGAGCTCTTTCGGTTTAAGTCCGTTTGTTTCTCCTCTTGTAAAAAGAGAAATTTTCGAAAAACAATTAGAAACAATTGAAGAAAAAGCAACAATAACTTTAATCCCTGAGCCAAAAGAAAGAAATCCATATTTAAAATATGCCGCTATTTTTGTTTTAGGATTAGGCCTTACAGGAAGCATTTGTTATCCAATATACCAAAACCAACTTGCAACCCAAACCTTAATTGTTGAAACTTCCGTTCAAAAACAAGTTCAAAACAAAATACAAGAAGCCACTTTTTTTATCAAAAGCCCTTTGCCAGCAGTAACATTAGCTGTTAAAGAAGAAAAAAAGCCCTATCATATTATGGCGGGTGCTTTCCGAAATGAAGAAAATGCACAAAAAATACTGGAAGATTTAACCCGATTAGGATATAAAGCAAAACGTATTGCACCCAATAAAAACGGGTTGTTTCCTGTTTTATATGGTAGTTATTCCACATTTGCTGAAGCTGAAAAAGCAAAATTAGAAATTCAGAAAACACACAATCCAGAAGCCTGGATTCTAATTCAATCGTTATAAAAGAATTTGTTTTGAACCTACTGTTCCCCTTCTAAAAAACAAATGATTCGGATTTAAATAGAAAAATCAGGACAACTATTTAATTAATAACTCATTTGTTGAAAATCTATTTTTAATTCAAACTTGCTTTATACATTCTTGCTTCTTCCCAACTAAATTGATGACTGTGTTGTTCCATTAATGCATTAAGGGATTCTTCTTTATACCCAGCAAAAGCGGCTGCTAATTCTCGGATCTTATCTTCAGGCAAAACATCAGAAATAGCTACAGCCTTCGTTTGGATCAATTTTACAAAATGGGAGTAAATAGTTTGTTGAGTCAGTACGCGTATTGCAGCAATATCCTGAATGGAGTGTTTTTCAACCCACAATTCATACGTTTCCTGAACGGTAGATTTTTTTGTTTCCTTGGTTTTTAATTCTTTTTTGGAAGTATACCGCTCTGCATCTTTATCATCTTCAATTAGGGTCACATTAAGATTTTTAAATTCCTCTTGAATAGCAGCTGTTTTTTTGGAGATATAATTCTTAATTTCAATCGACGTTAATTTTTCTTTAGATATAGTTGCTCCAGAAACCACTGTTTCAATTAATAATTTAGCTTTCATTAAACGCAAAACAGCTTTCGTTTGCAAATCTTCCAAAACGATCAACTCATCATAAAAAGCTTTTGCCTTTTTAGTGCGTTTTACCTCTTCAATTTTCCAAAGAATTTCATATACTAAAGAATCCATTGGCAGAAGAAAATACTGGAAAGCCGCTTCAATTCGTTCCGATACATGATTTAAATCAACCGTATCAGGAGCAAATAATTTATGCAATTGCAAAATGAATTTTTGGGATGGATCCAAAAGTTTATCTACCACTTCCGCTTGATTTTTAGCCCAAACTGCATGCTTTGCTTTGGCTGAGCTTTCTGAATTTTCGGTGTAACTGAACCTATGATTGCGCCATTCCTGAGCCAACTCGCTCCAATCGAAAGTGGTAATAAGGTAATTGTGAATAAAATTTTTAGTTTCAAAATGAAGTGCATTTTCTAAGAAAGAATCTGAGGCTTTGTTCAACGAATAATCCATCACATCTTGATCATTTGAAATCCCGTTCATTCGTAGCGGAGAAAGCAAAATAAGCCCTTCTAATGAGCGCAGACGAGACAAAGCTACATAGGCTTGCCCTGGCAGAAAAACTTGCGAAACATCAAGCGCTGCTTTGTCAAATGTCAATCCTTGGCTTTTGTGTACTGTGATTGCCCATGCTAATTTGATTGGATAATGAACAAATGTGCCCAAAACTTCTTCTTCAATTTCTTTGGTGGCTTCATCAATTTTATAACGGATATTTTGCCATTCGTATTTTTCGACTTCAATAGTTTTATTTTCTTCAGGAAAGTGAACCCAAATTTCTTTGCTAGAAAGAGATTTGATAACGCCCATTTTTCCATTAAAATAATTTTTATCAAAAGACAAATCGTTCTTTACAAACATAATTTGCGCGCCAACTTTCAATTGTAATTGCTCTTCTACCGGAAATATTTTATCTGGAAAATCACCTGTAATTTCAGGTTTATAAACCACTAATTTTTCTTCTAAATCCTCCAAGGCTTGCGCATTCATCGCATCCGCTTTGTTGTTATGTGTAGTTAAAGTAATGTATCCTTTATTGGCTTTTAAATCAAAATTAGGTTTTACATATTGGTTTAAAGCTTGAATATCCTCAGCGGTAATTTGATTGTTGCGTAAATTGTTTAAAACCGAAATAAATTTATCATCCGTTTGACGGAAAATCTTAGACAATTCAATGTATAAAGGTGGGTTTTGTTGTATTGCATGCGAATGAAAAAAGAATTTTCCTTTGTAATAAGTCTTTAAAGTGCGCCATTCTTCATCCCGAATTACGGGTGGTAATTGCAATAAATCTCCAATAAACAAGACTTGAACACCTCCAAAGGGACTGCTTTTTTTTCGGACAGTTTGCATCATAAAATCCATTGCATCTAGTAGATCAGCCCGAAGCATACTGACCTCATCAATAATCAACAATTCCATATTTTTGATGACTGCTTTTTTTAAACCACTCATTTTAAAGTGTCTCCGCAAAGTAGCTTTAGTTTCAAACTTAGTGTTTTCAGAAAAATGAGGGGCGGAATTGTCAGGAATAAATCCTCCAAAAGGCAACTGAAACATAGAGTGTATTGTTACTCCGCCAGCGTTTAAAGCTGCGATTCCCGTGGGTGCTACAACTACTGTGTTTTTGTGTGTGGTTTGAATAATCTCTCGCAAAAGAGTTGTTTTTCCCGTTCCTGCTTTTCCTGTTAGAAAAACGGAACGTTGCGTTTGATTGATAAATCGTAAAGTGTAGGCAGCGGCTTCTGAAATAGTTTGCATTTGGCGTATAAATAAGTAAAGCTAAATTATTGAAAATACGTTAACTATTTTTCTTTTATATAAGAAATATATTATTTTAAAATTGAATTAATGGAATACTCTACTGTTTATAAATAAAATCTACTTCCTAAAAAAAAGCCTTCAATCTAAGTTTAGATGAAGGCTTTATATTGAAAGATTACAACAAATTATTTTTTATCTGCTGCTTTTTCTTCTTTTGGAGCGGCTGCTGCAGTTTTGTATTTGTCATTCAATGCTTTAATGATGTCTTTTGTAATATCATATTTATCTTCTGCATACAAAATAGAAGCGGCATCACCAGTTCCGTAGATATAGGAATATCCTTTTTCTTTGCCATAGGTTTTGATGAATTTTTTTACACCACTTACCAAAGAATCCATTTCTTTTCCACTTTCTTGTTGCAACTGTTGCGTTAAAGCTTGTTGAGCATATCCCAATTGTTGCTCTCTTTTTTGTAATTCAGCTCCTTTTTGTTGTGCCCAAGCTTGGCCATTTGCCTGTGCTTGCGCCTGAAAACCAGCAGCTTCTTGTTTAAAACGAGCTATTTCTGCTTCAAGCTGTCTGCCTTTTTCATCTGCTTGTGCTTTATATTTAGCTTCAAGATCTTTTGCTTCTGTATATTGTTTCATTAATTCAGAAGTGTCTACGTAAGCTGTTTTTACTTCCTTAACTTCTGCTGCTTTGTTACAGGCAATAAGTGAAACTGAAAGTGCGATAAGTACTAATGCTTTTTTCATTTTATGAATTTCTAATTTTTTAAGTATTGAAGACAAAAATATAAAAAAATAAATAGCATCGACATAAAGTTTAAAAAATGCGCATTATTTATGATATCAATTTTTGTTATTGTGTTTTTTTTATTAATAATCATACCCTATCAAAACCAACACAAATAGCTTTTCTTAGATTGCTTTTTTCAAAAAAAAGAATAAAATCCTTAGCTTATAGAAAATAGCAGCTTTAAATGCGCTTAAAATCGTTTTTAGTTGTTTTTAAGGATGTAAATGTGTGAGGAATACTCCAAATTCTTCTTTGCTTCCCAATTCGACTGCAATCCGATGAAAAAAGCTTTTATAAAATTCATTTTTCCTGTTTTGTATTTTTCAGAAAGCAGACTGACATAAAACGAATCAAATTTCATTGGCAGCACTTTTTCTAATTTCATTTCTTCTTTTTCGAAAAGTATTTGTATTGCTGTTTTTGAAAAATGCCAAAAATGAATTGGCACATCAAAGGCAGCCCAAAATTTCCCATAATGTTTTGCATCGAAGGATTTAAAATTAGGAACAGCAATAAGTAATGTTCCTGTTGGTTTTAACAAGCGTTTCAATTCCTTGATTTGTTTGTCTAAATCTGGAACATGTTCCAAAACATGCCACATCGAAATCAAATCAAAAGAATGATTTTCTAATTCGCTAGTTTCTTCAACAAACGAAACTCCTTTGTTTACAGCTATTGCTTTTGCTCTATCGCTTGGCTCTACACCTGTTGTTATCCAACCATCATTTTTAGCCACAGATAAGAAATCTCCTGTTCCAGCTCCAATATCCAATATTCTTCCTTTATTGGGTTGAAGGGAGTTGATTAAATTAAGTTTGTTTTTTAAAGCAATGCTTTTAATAAAATGATACAGCTTTTCAAACAAAGACCTTTTGTTGTCCGTGTGAGAGATATAATCTTCACTTTCGTAATATTTGCCTAAGTTTTCCAAATTAGGTTGAGGAAACGTGATTAACATGTCTAAAGTCTCGTCCTGATACAAATCGAAAGTCTCTTTGGAAACAGAATAATCTTTTACAGTAAGAAAATGTTTTTTGTTCGAAATATCCATAGTGTTAGTTTTCAGTTTTCGGTTGCAAGTTGCAGCTGAATCCCTTTATATATAATGCAAATTTAATTTTGTTTCACGTGGAACCTATTGTTGTGTATTCCTTTTTATTAAAAAGAAAAGGATGTAAAGTGATTATTGGATACCTTCTCAACGCCCCATATAAATCAACAAAACCGAAATATCACTTGGAGACACACCACTTATTCTAGAAGCTTGTGAAATAGTTATAGGTCTAATTTTACTTAATTTTTGTTTGGCCTCAATTGACATAGACTTGATTTTATTATAATCAAAGTTTTCTGGAATTTTCACATCTTCCAATCGAGTAAGCTTATCTGCATTATTTCTTTCTTTCTCTATATAGCCTGAATATTTAACTTGAATTTCGGCTTGCTCTAAAATTTCTTGGTCTACATCATTTTCTGAAACATATGCGGCTACCTTTTCAAATTTAAGAATATCTTCTAAATCAATTTGCGGACGCGAAAAAACTTTAAACATTTTGTCCCCTTGTGAAATCAACGCAGTATCTTTTGATTCTAAAATAGGATTGGCTTCTGCCACAGAAACACTTGTTTCTTTGAAAAAAGCCACCATTTTTTCAGACTCGTTTAATTTGTGTTCCATTCTGCGCAAACGTGCCTCAGAGGCTAAACCTATTTCATGAGACATAGGTGTCAATCTAAAATCAGCATTATCTTGACGCAATAAAGTTCTGTATTCCGCACGTGATGTAAACATGCGATAAGGCTCTTCCGTTCCTTTTGTGATTAAATCATCAATTAAGACACCAATATAGGCTTCGTCTCTTTTTAAAATCAAAGGCGCTTTTTCATGAACTTTTAAATGTGCATTAATCCCTGCCATTAATCCCTGAGAAGCTGCTTCTTCATAACCGGTAGTGCCGTTTATTTGACCTGCAAAATACAACCCTTCTACAAGCTTCGTTTCTAAAGTGTGTTTCAATTGTGTTGGTGGAAAATAATCATACTCAATAGCATAACCTGGACGGAAAAATTTAACCTTCTCAAAACCAACAACAGTTCGTAATGCTTTAAATTGAATGTCCTCAGGCAATGAAGTTGAAAAACCATTTACATAAACCTCACAGGTATTCCAACCTTCTGGCTCAACAAATAATTGATGTCTTTCTTTATCGGCAAAACGATTTATTTTATCTTCAATAGATGGACAATATCTTGGACCAAGACTTTTTATTCTACCATTAAACATTGGAGAACGGTCAAAACCCTCTCTCAAAATAGCATGAACATCCAATGAAGTATAGGTCATGTGACACGATTTTTGAACCACTAAAGGTGATGTTACATCCGAATAAGAAAATTTATCTGGTTTAGCATCCCCTTTTTCTTCATTCATTTTCGAATAGTCCAAGGAGCGACCATCCACTCTAGGTGGAGTTCCTGTTTTCATTCTTCCTGATAAAAATCCAGCATTAACCAAATCTTCCGTAATACCATACGCAGCGCTTTCCCCTGCCCTTCCTCCTCCGAATTGTTTTTCTCCAATATGAATCAAACCATTCAAAAAAGTGCCATTGGTTAAAACAACCGATTTAGATCGAATTTCAACACCCAGCGAAGTTCGAATCCCATTTATTTTGCCATTTTCAATAATCAGCCCTTTTACCATTTCTTGATAAAAATCAAGATTTGGCGTTCCTTCCAACATCATACGCCATTCTTCTGCAAAACGCATTCGATCACTTTGAACTCTTGGCGACCACATTGCAGGTCCTTTTGACTTGTTTAGCATTTTGAATTGAATCGCTGTTCGATCAGAAACAATTCCAGAATAGCCTCCAAGAGCATCAATTTCACGTACAATTTGACCTTTAGCAATTCCTCCCATAGCCGGGTTGCAAGACATTTGAGCAATGTTTTGTAAGCTCATCGTGACCAACAATGTTGAAGACCCTAAGTTAGCAGCTGCAGCTGCAGCTTCACAACCAGCGTGACCTGCACCAACAACAATTACATCATATTCGTTTAGAAACATTTTGTTTATAATTTAATCCGTATGTAATTATTCGGATTGTAATTTTGAAATCATTTTTATATTGTTCCACGTGAAACGTCAACAAGAAATCAACAAATTTAAAACATGTTCCACGTGAAACATATTTATGGTGACGAAAAAAACCTTATTGTTCCACGTGAAACATAGCAGTTTTTTCATCTTCTTTAGAGCGCATCAAAGCTTCGTCTTCTGTACTCTTATCTTTATACCCACAATAGTGAAGCAAGCCATGAACCAAAACACGCTTTAATTCATTTTCAAAAGAAACATCAAAATCATTTGCATTATCCTTTACCCTTTCAATAGAAACAAAAATATCGCCATTTAATTCATTACCTATAGAATAATCAAAACTAATAATATCCGTTAGTGTATCGTGATTTAAATATTCAAGATTGATTTTGTGTAAGTATTCGTCGTCGCAAAAGATGTAATTAATCTCCCCTTCTTTCTTTTTTTCGGATACAATTACATTAGACAACCAGGAAGCAAAAGCTTCTTCATTGTCTAAAACAAAATCCGTTTCGTAATTAAAATTGATCATTTTTTATTAAAATATTCTTGAACCTTTTGGTTAAAATTGGAGCGCAAAGGTAAGGATTGTCTATTTAATATTTCAATGCTATTCAAATATTCTAATAATGATGCTGGCAAGGCTCCCGAAGGATTAGAAAATTCCTTTTTATTAGTTTCAGATTGCCGTTTATTTTCTTCTCCTTGTTGCTGAATAGCAGAATTTAACTTAAGTAATTCTTGTTTGACATTCAGTATTTTTTGAAGCGTTTCGTTTTTGAAACCTTTGTTTAAAAGCTGCTTTTCAATTAGCTTCATTTGCTCTAAAGCACTTTGTCCATTTCCTCCTAAACCTTGTTTGTTAAGTTCATTTTCAAGTGCTTCGCGCAATTGTTTTTGTGCTTTATAAATCTCAAGAATAGCTTTTGCATCCCCTTCGCCATCCCCGTCATTTTGACCACCTGGATTAGGGGCTCCTGGTTTTTGACCTTCTTTGCCTTTGTCTCCCTCTTTTCCACCATCTTCTTTTTGGCCTTTTTTTATTCCACTTTTCATTTGTTCACCAATACCTTCTTGTTTTTTAATAATATCGGGCAATTGCATTCCTAGACCTTGGCCAGGTTTAGGTTTGCCAGAACCCATACCAGACATAGACATTTGCATATTAGATAATAATTCGCTTAACATATCCGCCAATTTGTTGGCAGATGAAATGGTATATTGCTGATGTGACAACCCTTTTGAAACTTGAGAATCTGTCAAAGTTTCCAAAGATTTGTCCATATTGTATTCGATGTTGCCAATTTCTTTTGTTATTGATTCTTCAATATTGGGGTTTCTTAATGACAACGTGAACAAGCTATCGTCAACATGTTTGAATTGCATTTTTAAATCTTGTTGTACTTTAATGTTTTTGTTGAAAGATGGAGAACCTGATTTTAAATTTTTAAACTGCCCCATTACCTCTTCTTGCGACAAAGAAAAGGCAAGCAAATTGTCAAGAATCTGACGCAGCATTTGTACATCTTCTTCCATTTGCTCCTCAGCCGAAGCCTCACTACTTTCTTTCATTTTTTGAGACAATTCTTTCATCTTTTTGGAAGCACTTTTTTGCTTTGGTTTGGCTTTATCCATATTGGATTTTTGCAATTCCTCTTTCGCTTTCTTTAAATCATCGGCAACGCTTTTTTCTTTTAAATCTTCTTTAGGTAAATCAATTGGCGCTTTAAGTTCTTTGTTTTCTTTTTCCAAAGAATTCAAATCTTCTTGAATTTTATCAAATGCTTTATTAATTTCCTCTTGGTTTTCAGTAGTATTATCTTTGTCTTTATTCGACAAATCATTTTGCTTATCGGAAAGTTTGTCTAGTTTATCCGCTAGCTGTTCTGCTTTTTTTTCAACATAAAACTTCTTAGTCAATTCGACTAACTGTTCTAAAGTTCTAGTTTGATTTTTACTATTTTGTTTAAAGTTATCTAATTTTTTAAGCAAATCTTCACTGTTAATCTTGTCATTTAGCTTTTGCAATTCGTCCAAAAGTTTTTGGTTTTTTTCTAAATCTTTATCTACTTTATCCAACCTTTTTTGCAATTCCTCTTTAGATTCTTCTTTCTTATCGGTATTGAATTTATCCAGATTCTCCTTCATTTTTTTTGCAAACTGTTGCATCAATTCATCCTGTTGTTTTTGACGTTTGACAAAATCGTTAATTTTTTGTTGCTCTTTAAATTCAAAATTATCTTTTTCCTTTCCCATTTTTTGCAACTTATCCATTTCAGATAATTGTTTGTCTTGGGTTTTTAACGATTTTTCTAAACTGTTAATATTCTCATTTTGCTGTTGCAAAAGCTGATCAGCTTTTTCTTCTTCGGTATTAATTCGGTTGGAAAAAACTGCAGACTTTGAACTTTTAAAATGATGAATTGCGTCATTATCGAAAACCTCAAAATAGTACTCATAAAAAACACCTGCTTGAACAGGAAGAGTACTAGGAAAAGCAAAAACAAATTGATTAAAAATGGCTTTCTTAATAGAAATAGTCCCCCGTTTAGCAGTAGCAGGTTTGTCTTTTTCATAATAGACAATTTGAAGTTTAGAAAAACCATAATCATCAGAAATTTGGCCAAGAACAACATTAGTATCAACCTTTAAACTGTCAGGTGCTTGATTAACTTGAATAGAGGGAAACTGATCTTTGATAACAGAAAGCTGATAATTGAGTTTTTCGTAGTTTTTAACTTTATTATTTGAGGTAAGAATTTGATAATCTGTATTTTGACTAATATTTTTGGTTAAAATGAAACTATTTAATGTTTTAATAAACGAAAAACGAGAAGAATTTGCATTCCATTCTATATTTTGGGTTGCTGCGGTATTGATTCTCCATGTTACTTGAGTGCCTTCTGGAATAATTGCATTACCAGAGCCTTTTATTAATTCCGTTTTTTTATTCAAATAAGAAGGATAATTGAGCAACATTTCAAAATTAGAAATGGAGGGAACAGTAAGCACTCTTAATTCAAAATTTGGTGAAATTACCTCATTGGCTTCCATATGAAAAGAAAGATTTTGTGACGCTTTGGTAATTTTAAATTCGAAAACGCCTGCTTTGATAGATTCCATATAATAACTTTCATCTCCTAAGAAAATCATAGCATTCTCAGGAACAATGTCACCGATTGTTTTGACTCGAACTGTAAAATCATTGTTCTGCTCAATAGCTAAATTTGGATTAAGAATCACAAATTGAAAAGGCGCTGGCGGTAAAAAAGGCGAGTTAAAATGCACTACCCTATTGAAACTTTGAGAAATAATTCGGCTGTTTCCTGACAGATAAAAAAACAGAAAAAACAGCATTGGAATAATCGCTAAGGGTAAATATTTTTGATTGGTATTAAAATTAATAACATTACCAAAAGGAATTGGTTGTAATGAAAATGCTTTTTGTTCAATTGATGCAGCCAACAATTCAGAATGTTCCTTGTTTTCGGATAGTTGCAAAAAATTAGTGAGTTTGTCATTTACCTCCGAAAAATGAGCGCCAATAATCTTAGACGCTTGCTTATAATCCATTCCCTTTTGAAGATGAAATAATTTAAATATTGGAAAAAGAATAAATCGAAACAAAAAGAAAAGTTCCACTAAAACAAAAGTCCAGAATAAAAATGTTCTCCCGATTGGCTTTAACCAAAGAAAATATTCAACGAATAAGGTAAATAGAAAATACAAAAGTCCAAAACCAACAAAGAAAATAATTCCTCTTATCAATTCATTCATGTAGAATTTTTTGATAAAATCTTCTAATTTTAAGTATATGTTGTTTTGATTATTCAAAATGGCTGCTTTATTTTAATAACCACTAAAAGTAATAATTTATATAAATAAAGAAATGTTAAAAAGAATAAACTTTCCAAAGGAATCCATTATCTCATTTTCAAATACTTTGATTGAGAAATTGAAATCGTATCTTTGCAAAAAATTTATAAAAAATGTCGAAGCAAGTTCGGGTGCGTTTTGCACCAAGTCCAACGGGGCCTTTACATATTGGTGGAGTTCGTACTGCCTTATTTAATTATTTATTTGCCAAAAAAAATGGAGGTGTTTTCTTTTTAAGAATCGAAGATACAGATCAAAATCGCTATGTTCCAGGAGCAGAAGCTTATATAATGGAAGCATTAGAATGGTTAGGAATTGCACCGGATGAAACCATAGGAAAAAATGAAAAGTATGGTCCTTACCGTCAAAGCGAAAGAAAACATTTGTACCAACAATATGCTGATGCATTAATTCAATCAGGAAATGCATATTATGCTTTTGATACAGCAGAAGCTTTGGATGCCCATAGAAAACAACATGAGGAACAAGGGAAAACTTTTATATACAACCATCATAATAGAGAAAAATTAGATACTTCATTGGTTCTGTCTACAGAAGAAACTGCAAACAGAATAGCATCAGGAGCTGATTTTGTTATTCGTTTTAAAACGCCTGTTAACGAAACTTTGCATTTGCATGACATCATTCGTGGAGATGTGAAATTCGAAACAAATCTGTTGGATGATAAAGTATTGTTCAAAAGTGATGGAATGCCTACTTATCATTTAGCTAATATTGTGGATGATCATTTAATGAAAACATCTCACGTTATTCGTGGTGAAGAATGGCTGCCTTCCATGCCGTTACACGTATTATTGTACCGCGCTTTTGGTTGGGAAGCTCCAGAGTTTGCCCATTTACCATTGATAATGAAACCAATTGGAAACGGAAAATTATCCAAACGAGATGGAGACAAAATGGGTTTTCCTGTATTCCCATTAGATTGGAAAACGGAAGAAGGTGTTTCCTCAGGATACCGAGAAAAAGGTTTTTTCCCAGAAGCGGTTGTCAACTTTCTAGCTTTATTAGGATGGAATGATGGAACTGAAAAAGAACTATTCAGCTTAGAAGAATTAGTACAAAAATTTGATTTAAGTAGAGTTCATAAATCGGGAGCTAAATTTGACCCTGAAAAAAACAAATGGTTCAATCATCAATATTTGATAAAACAAGAGGATATTGTTTTGGCCAAAAGCTTTGCTCCTATTGTAGAATCAAAAAATGTAAATCGTTATTTTTCATTAGTCGAGCTAACCAAAATTGTTTCTTTAATCAAAGAAAGAGCGCATTTTGTCTCTGAATTTTGGGAAATGAGCGCATTCTTTTTTGTAGCACCAACTACTTATGATGATAAAGCTAGCAAAAACTGGAAGGAAGAAACCCCAGCTTTAATGCAAGAATTAATATCAGTTCTTGAGGAAATTACGGATTTCACCACTCTAAATATCGAGACGATTGTAAAAGATTGGATGACCAAAAATGAAATTGGAATGGGCAAAATTATGCAACCCTTTCGATTGAGTTTAGTTGGAGCACTCAAAGGCCCTCACCTATTTGATATTGTAGAAGTTATAGGGAAAGGCGAAACAATAAAGAGAATTCAAAAAGCCATTGTTACTTTATAAAATTTAAAAAAATAAAAACGCCAATTTCACTTGATTAAGTAGTGAAATTGGCGTTTTTTAGTTAATTAATTACTATAAATAAATGATTAAATTTCCATTAAGCATACTTGTATTTCCTTTGAAATTAACGCCTGGATTTTTACTGTTTAAATTACTAAGTGAATTCATTAAGCCATATTGATAGGAAACATTTAAACGAAGATGTTTTACACCAAATGTAATTCCTGCAGTGGGATAAAAATTAAATTTAGAAATGTCTTCAATGTCTTTAGCTAATAAAGTTGTTCCTGTAATGCTATTATTTTCATTGTCGCTATTCGTTTTAAGTTTTCCATTAAATTGTACAATTGGGCCAAACTCAACACTCAAATGATCCTCAATGAATATGTAACTCAATTGCAAGGATATTTGAGCAGATGGTAATGTGTAATTTACGTCTTCATTAAGTAATACTAAATTTTTTGTAGCAACGTTAAAATTATTTTCGCTAAACTGTATGGCATACACCATATCCCAATTATCATAAAAATTCCCTCGCATAGAAAGTCCAGCATTCCACCCTAAATCAGGTTTTGTTTCAAAATTTTTTGTGTTCAAAGTACATTGGTTAACACCAAAAAAAATACCAATTCTATTGGAATCTCTGTAATCATATTGTGCAAAAGAACCATAAGAAAGCATAATAAAAACGAAAGCAAATACTATTTTTTTCATGTGTTTGAATTTAAAGAAGGTAAACCTAAAGAATTTTTGTAATTTAACAGTAATTTTTTAACTAAATTATACTGTAATATGGACATTTCATTGTTAGTTTTTCTTGTAGTAGTGCTCTTTATTTTTCTTTCCTCTTTTTTTACCGTAAAACAACAAACTACAGTTGTAGTAGAACGATTTGGTAAATTTTTGAGTATCAGACAATCTGGTTTGCAATTGAAAATTCCTTTGATTGATAGAATTGCTGGACGTGTCAATCTAAAAATACAACAATTAGACGTTATTATTGAAACCAAAACCAAAGATAATGTATTTGTAAAACTTAAAGTTTCGGTACAATTTATGGTTTTAAAAGATACCGTTTATGATGCTTTTTACAAACTAGAATACCCACATGATCAAATTACCTCTTATGTATTTGATGTAGTTCGAGCCGAAGTTCCTAAACTAAAATTAGATGATGTTTTTGAACGAAAAGACGATATTGCCATTGCTGTAAAAAGCGAACTAAATGAAGCGATGACTACCTATGGATATACAATTATCAACACATTAGTAACTGATATTGATCCCGATATTCAAGTAAAAAATGCTATGAACAGAATCAATGCTGCCGACAGAGAAAAAACGGTAGCAGAATTTGAAGCAGAAGCCTCAAGAATTAGAATTGTAGCTAAAGCAAAAGCTGAGGCAGAAAGCAAGCGTTTACAAGGACAAGGAATTGCTGACCAAAGACGTGAAATTGCTAGAGGATTAGTAGAAAGTGTTGATGTTTTGAACAAAGTTGGAATCAATTCTCAAGAAGCCTCAGCCTTAATTGTGGTTACACAGCATTATGATACCTTACAAGCTATTGGCGCAGATACCAACTCAAATTTAATACTTTTGCCAAATTCCCCACAAGCAGGAAGTGATATGTTGAATAATATGGTGGCCTCCTTTTCAGCTTCTAACCAAGTGGGTGAAATGATGAAAAAAACCAAGAGAGTGCATCCAAAAAAAGAGGAACACCATTCAAAACCTGAGGGAGAAGAAATCTAAAAACAATTTATAACTTATAAAAAAAGAGGCTTAATTGCCTCTTTTTCTATTTATAATCCAATTGATAAGATAAGGTGTTGTGACTTGAATAATTTTTAGCAAAGAATCTGAAAAATAATTTTTATAAGAACCTAAAAACCCAGAAACAATATTTTTGGGTTCCAAACATTCCTTTGTTTTCTCAAAATTATAAATCAGTTTTTGAAAATGAATTTCTTTTTCTAATTTTAAAATCTCCAATTCTCTTTCGATTTCAGCGTAAGACGAATATTTTTTGGTTTCCATAATTAGTCGTTAAAAAAGATTTCTGAAAATTTCTCTAAAATAGGCCCTTCAATTATTTTGTCTTTTACTAAAAACAAAAGTCCCGTTATCACAAAATAAAGCCCACCAATGATAAGAAAACCTAATGCATTACTTTCTAAATAAGAACCTATTGCAAAAGCTGCTGCAATAGAACAAAATAATAAAACCATACTGAAACACAAAAGAATTAAAGTAAACTTCAAAACCATAGTTGTGGACTTCATCGCCAATTTAAAACTGCGCAATTTATAATAGGCAATATTACTTTCAATGTATTTTTGTGCCTGATCTTGGATGTTTTCGGTATGTTCTTTTAATTCTTCAAAAGCCATGATATGAATTTTAGTTTTCGATCGTTTTTTGTAAGCTACTTATTTTTGAAGTTTTGCATTTTCTTTTTTTAATTCAGTCAATTTTGTTTCTAAAAAAGAAATCACATCTTCCGTTTTATGACTCATATTTGAAACCATGTCTTCGTATGAATCTTCGAAATTGCATTTTGTATTAGCAAACTTATTTTTCAATTGCTCTGATACATCTTCTAATTTTTGTTTCAAATCATCTTTAGCTTCATCAAAACCGTCTTTGATTTTTTCTCTAGTTTTGGAACCTTTATCAGGAGCAAACAAAATTCCCATTCCAACACCAATTGCTGCACCGGTCAAAAGTGCCAATATTGTATTTCCTGTATTATTTGACATGATTTTTCTATTTGAATTAATAATAGTTTAAAAGTACACTTTTTATTAACATTCGCAAGTTAACAAGTCGTTAAAGTGACCTGAAAAGGCTCGGAAATTAAAATAAAAAGCGCTGTTAAACAAAATTTTAATAAATAGATATTTTGTTGCTAAGCTAAAAATATTGCTTTAAAAACGAGTTATGCAGGCCGTTTTTGATTATAAAAATCGATGAGAATATAATTAAATATAAGAAATATCAATAATAATAAAAGCCCGCATTAAAGCAGGCTTTTGATTTGTAAAACTTATAATTAAAAAAAGGTTTGAAAATTATACTTCATTTAAAAGTGACAACACTTTTTCGTTTTTTTCATTCTTTAGCAAATCTAAAAGTGCCTCTTTAAAATTTTCGAAATTGAGAGCGTCATTTTTTAAATTATGAATTACCGAAATTCTAACAGCTGCTAATTGACTTTTTAAAGACATTGAATATAATTTAATCAACGAGTCAAATTCAACATCCGAAGCGGTAACTTTATTAGAATATTGCAAAATTAAATTGGCAAACAATAAAGAGTTGTTATCGTTTTTGACATTTTTTACAATCGTTTGGTTTAGTAAACTAAAATTATCAATGCTTTTTATACTTTCGATGATATTTTCAAGAAGTAAATTAGCGTTATTTTCGTCTTTTTCTTTAACGTATTTATTAATTTCTTTTTGGGTATTCATCAATAGATTTTGCTCTTTTTTGCCTTTTTCTTCCCAAGCATCTTTAAGTCCAACGGTTTTATTAAAAACTAATTTTCCTTCTTGAGAATCTTTGTCTACATTAAAATAACCCAATCGTTGAAACTGAAATTTATCACCAGATTTAACTGTTGCAAGACTTGGTTCAAGATATCCTTTTACCGTTTCCAAAGAATTATTGTTCATAAACTCCAAGAAATTTTTCTCTTTATGACTGTCAGGAGCTTCATCTATAAATAACCGATCATAGAGACGAACTTCGGCTTCGATAGCATGAGAAATGGCAACCCAATGCAAGGTTCCAGCTACTTTGCGTTTACTAGCCTCGCTCCCACTTCCACTTAATGAATCCGTGTCATAAGTAGCTTGAATTTGAGTAATAATGCCATCAGCATCTTTGATAACACTTTCTCCTTTAATGATATATCCATTTTTAAGTCGCACTTCATTACCAATACTTAAACGAAAAAATTTAGCCGGAGCTACTTCAAGAAAATCTTCTCTTTCAATGTATAATTCACGAGAAAAAGGTAATTTTCTATAACCCGCATTTTCATCTTCTTGATTGTTTTCGGCATCAAGCCATTCTTCTTTTCCTTCAGGATAATTAGTAATAACGAGTTTAACAGGATCTAAAACCGCCATAACTCTGGGTGCGTTTTTATTCAAATCCTCACGCAAACAAAAATCTAAAAGCGAAACATCAATTACATTCTCCCGCTTAGCAACACCAATATTATCACAAAATTTTCGAATCGAAGCTGCTGTATATCCCCTTCTTCGCAATCCAGAAATGGTAGGCATTCTAGGATCATCCCAACCATTAACAATGTTTTCCTGAACCAATTGCAATAATTTTCGTTTGCTCATTACAGTGTAATTTAGGTTCAAACGGGCAAATTCATATTGATGTGGTCTTACTTTTGTATCCTCATAAATTTGGTCTAAAAACCATTCGTATAATTCTCTGTGCATTACAAATTCTAAGGTACAAATCGAATGTGATATTTGCTCAATATAATCACTTTCGCCATGCGCATAATCATACATGGGATAAATATTCCAATCATTTCCAGTACGGTGATGGTGGCGGTGCAAAATGCGGTACATCAAAGGATCACGCATCAACATATTGGTAGAAGTCATATCAATTTTAGCTCTCAAAACATGAGTTCCTTCAGCAAAATCTCCATTTTTCATTCCTGTGAATAAAGCTAAATTTTCGGCAACTGAACGATTTCTATACGGTCCATCAACACCAGGTTGCGTAGGAGTCCCTTTCTGAAAAGCCATTTCTTCCGAAGATTGACTGTCCACATAAGCTTTGCCATTTTTAATCATTGCCACAGCCCAATCATATAATTGTTGGAAATAATCAGATGAATACCGTTCTTCAGTCCAATTAAAACCCAACCATTTCAAGTCTTCTTTAATAGCATCTACATATTCTTGCTCTTCTTTGGCAGGATTGGTATCGTCAAAACGAAGATTTACAGGAGCATTGTATTTTAAACCTAAACCAAAATTCAAACAAATCGATTTGGCATGACCAATATGTAAATAGCCATTCGGTTCAGGCGGAAAACGAAAACGTAATTTATCTTGAGGAAAACCGCTTGCTAAACTGTCCTCTATAATTTGTTCAATAAAATGAAGTGATTTCTCTTCTGATGCCATTTTTTATAATTATTTTAGCAAAGATAAAAAAAAGGTTTAAGGTTTAAGGTTTAAAGTTACTTAAGTGCCGTTAAACCTGAAACTATAAACTTTAAACTAAGTTAAAATGGGAATTATAAAACTAAAAAACATACGCACATTTTCCTACCACGGTTGTTTAATTGAGGAAGGAAAAATTGGCTCAGATTACAGTGTTGATTTAGAAGTAAAAACAGACTTACGTAAATCATCCATTACCGATAATCTAGAAGATACGGTTGATTATGTACTATTGAATAAAATTGTTGAAGAAGAAATGGCTATTCGTGCCCATTTATTAGAGCATGTGGCGCATCGAATTATAGTCCGGGTCTTTGATGAAATTCCGTCTGTTTCGAAAACTACCGTGGCGGTTTCAAAATTAAACCCTCCTATAGGTGGTGATGTTGAATTAGTTACAATAGAAATGGAAGAATATAGAAATTAATGTTTTTTGTATAAAAAAAGAACAGAAAATCTAATCTTGAAGTTTTTTAGTTTTTTTAGACGTTAAACTTTTAAACTTTAAACTTTTTAGTTACTTTTGCCATCCGTTCTATAATGGCGTCGTGGCCGAGCGGCTAGGCTGGGCTCTGCAAAAGCTCCTACTCCGGTTCGAATCCGGACGATGCCTCTAAACCTTCAAGGAAACTTGGAGGTTTTTTTTATGTTTAATTTTTAAGAAAAATTAAGTAAAGTTAGGGTTCGAATCCGGATGATGCTTTAAATATTCAAGGAAACTTGGAGGTTTTTTTTATGTTTAATTTTTAAGAAAAATTAAGTAAAGTAGGGTTCGAATCCGGACGATGCCTCTAAACCTTCAAGGAAACTTGGAGGTTTTTTTATGGTTAATTTTTAAGAAAAATTAAGTAAAGTTAGGGGTTTGAATTAAAAGAAATTAATACTTTAAAAACCTATTCATCAATCTTCTCCAATGCATTTTTAACTATTTCTTTTTCTTTTGGAAACCAACCTTGTGTTATTAAAACAATACCAAAAATCATAAGTACAATACTGATTCCTTTTTTAACTTTAAGAATATTTGATGGTGTTAATTTTGATTTTAATTGTTTGGCTAATACTATTTTAATGCAATCAATTATCAAATAAGATACAATTACCGAAGTGAAAAAAGTCATCATTCTAGAGGTCTGCATTTCTAATTTTGGTCCAACTGAAATAATAATTGCCAACCAAAAACCAAGTACTCCAATATTAATAACATTTAAGAAAAAACCTTTTATAAAAAGACTGATATAATTTTTCTTAATGATTTCTTGATCAATTTCTTCGTACTTTATTTTTTCTTCTTTTTTTAATTTTACAAAAGAAATGATTCCATAAACTAACATTAAAATTCCACCAAACATAAAAAGTGCTGGTTTATCCTTCAAACTTTCTATTAATCGGTAACTGCCTAAATAAGCAATTGCTATGAAGAAAATATCTCCAAAAACAACTCCAAAATCAAAAACTAAAGCCGCTCTAAATCCTTTTGTAATACTCGTTTCCAGTAATATAAAAAATACTGGACCTATCATAAAACTTAAAAAAATTCCCCAAGGAATCCCTGTAATAATATCGTTAATCATTAAAATATAAATTGATTTTACTAATTTTCTTTAATTGTTCCTCCAAAAACTGTTTTCTGATTGATTTGTTTGGGTTTGCCATAAATGGTTATTGCTCCACCTGCTCTAGTCTTTGCATTTACTAAATCAGTAGCATAAACTTTAGCGTATCCACCAGCATTTACTGATATTGTAGCTTGTGAACTGATGCAATTTTCTCCTTCAAATTTTCCTCCTGAATTGGTTACAACATCTAAATTTGTAGTTTCACCAGATAAATACACTTCGGCACCACTTGCACTAGTTACTGAAATTTTAGCTGCATTTACAATAGCTTTAATTTGCGATCCTTCTTTTGCTAGAAGCGAAAAATTAATAGCTTTAATCTCTGATTTACATGAAACAATTGAACCTTCATTGGCTTCAACTGCTTCTAATTTTTTAAAATAAACTGTAGCAACTAAATTTTCTCCATTCAAAAATTTTCCTATTGGAAGTCTAATTTTTAACTCTCCATTGTTATTGATTATTTCCGCTTCGGATTCAAAAGTTCCTTTAAGCACAATTTTATTTTCATCTGCTGCTACTAGTTCAACAGAGATTTTATCAAAAGCAGTGACTTTATCAAAATCTCCTAAATTTTTAGTGACTTGCGCATTTGAATTATAGGCTATAAATAGTATTGCTAGTGTTATTAATTTTTTCATTTCTTTAAATTTAAATATTATTCATTTCTTCTTAAAAAATGAAAATCCAATTGTTTTTTTACTAAATCTGCATTTTTTACTTTAACGTAAATTTCATCACCTAATTGTAACATACTATTTGTTGTGGAACCTACAAGAGCATATTGTTTTTCATCAAACGTATAATAATCCTCTTTGATGTCACGAATACGAACCATTCCTTCGCATTTATTTTCTATAATTTCAACATAAATTCCCCATTCGGTAACACCTGAAATAACACCTAAAAACTCTTGATCTTGATGGTTTTGCATGTATTTTACTTGCATGTATTTTATAGAATCTCTTTCGGCATGTGTAGCCAAACCTTCCATTGTAGAACAGTGTAAACATTTAGTTTCATAGGTTTCCTCGTCTACAGATTTTCCAGCGTCTAAATAAAATTGCAATAATCGATGCACCATAACATCCGGATAACGACGAATTGGTGAAGTAAAATGGGAATAATAATCAAATGCTAATCCGTAATGTCCAATATTATCTGTAGAATATTTAGCTTTACTCATACTTCTAATTGCCAAAGTATCAATTAAATTCTGTTCTTTCTTACCATTTACTTCTTCCATTAAAGCATTCAATGATTTAGAAATATCGCCTTTGTTTCTAAAATCTATTTTGTAACCAAATTTTGCGATTACGGTTTGCATGGCAATTAATTTATCTTCATTTGGCTCGTCATGAATTCTATAAACAAAAGTCTTTTTTTGTTTCCCAATATATTCTGCTACTTTTCTATTAGCCAAAAGCATAAATTCTTCAATTAAATGATTGGCATCTTTGGAAATTTTAAAATAAACACCTTCAGGTTCTCCTTCTTGGTCTAAATTGAATTTTACTTCTACTTTATCAAAAGAAATAGCGCCTTCATTCATTCTATTTCTTCTAAGAATTTTGGCAAGTTCATCCATTTTAAGCGTCGCAGCAACGATTTCATCCGACACTTGATACGAACTTCCTATAATAGAAATTTCTTCAGGAATTGTATTGCCTTTACTTTCTATAATATGTTGTGCTTCTTCATAAGAAAATCTTTGATCGGAATAAATTACTGTTCTTCCAAACCATTGATTCATTACTTGTGCTTTTTGGTTAATTTCAAAAACAGCCGAGAATGTATATTTTTCTTCATGTGGACGAAGTGAACAGGCATAATTTGATAAAACTTCGGGTAGCATAGGTACTACTCTATCTACTAGATATACTGAAGTTGCTCTTTGATAAGCTTCATCGTCTAAAATAGTTCCTTCTTCTAAATAAAAAGAAACATCGGCAATATGAATTCCTATTTCATAATTGCCGTTTTCTAATTTTTTAAAAGATAAGGCATCATCAAAATCTTTTGCATCTTTTGGATCTATTGTAAAAGTAAGGGTATCTCTCATATCCCGACGTTTTGCAATTTCCACTTCATTTATAGTTGTATCTATTTTTTGAGCATAGGTTTCTACTTCAATTGGAAATTCTGCTGGCAATCCATATTCTGCCAAAATAGCATGAATTTCCGTATCATGTTCTCCTGGTTTTCCTAATACTTTAATCACTTTTCCAAAAGGACTATCCGCTCTTGCAGGCCAATCTTCAATATGAACCAAAACCACATCTCCTTGCTCCGCCTCTCCTATTTTATCTTTTGGAATAAAAATATCTGTATACATTTTAGGATTTGCTGTTGATACAAAAGAGAAATTCTTTTGAATATCAATTACTCCTACAAAATCAGTTTTATGTCTTTCTAAAACTTCAATAACTTCACCTTCAGGTCTTTTCCCTTTTCTTCTATTGTAGACATAGACTTTTACTGTATCTTTATCTAAAGCATGATTGAGATTATTTGTTGGAATAAAAACATCTTCTTCAAATTCTGGACAAATAAAATAGGCGGTTTTACGACCCGTCATATCTATTTTACCTTCATAATAATCTTGACTAACAGCTTTGATTAAATACTTACCAGGTTCTGATTCTATAATTTTTTTGGAAGCTGCTAAAATCTTTAAATCTTTAATGATTTGATTGCGACTTTGGGTATCGTCTAATTCAAGCTTTGCTCCTATTTGTTTATAATTGAATGCTTTATTAGCACTTTGCGATAATATTTTTATTATTTTATCTGAGAAATCTTTCTCTTTTTTTATCGGCTTTCTTAATCTTTTACTCATACATCTTTTCTTAAAAGTCTAAAATTACAAAGAAGATGTTATATATAAGATTTTATCCAATAGATTTATTAAAAATATAACTTTCGTACCTTTATAAGAAAAATCAAAATGGAAGAATTTGAAACCATTGCTGTTTTTAATCATTTGCATGAAATAGTAATTCTAAAGCATATTTTAGAACAAGAGGGAATTCCTTATTTTTTCGAAAATGAAGTTACATTATCAATTGCACCATTTTACACTTCGGCTTTGGGAGGTATTCCATTAAAAGTGCATCGTAACGATTTTGAACTGGTACAAAAAATTTTAGACCATTTGAATTCCAATTTATCAATTGTATAATTTTTTCAAATTTAAAATTTGAAAGTTGTCAACATATATTAAATACAACAAAAAGAAAAGGAAATTTAAA
>CANEXR010000007.1 GCA_947443815.1 Flavobacteriaceae bacterium
AAGTTATGGTACGTTGGGGAATGATCAAATTCCTAATAATGGCTATATTTCTCAATTAACAGGTGAAGGTACATATGTCTTTGATGGTGCTTTGGTTAATGGAACCGCTACTGGACAAGTTCCAAATCCTAATATTAAATGGGAAGAAGCAAAGAAATTTGATGTTGGTTTGGATTTAAAACTATTCGATAACAAAATCTCTATCGTTACCGATTATTTTATTGATACTAGAGCTGATTTGTTGATACCAAATATTCCTGTTTCGGGAATTACGGGGAATGCTGCACCAGGCGCAAGTTCTCCAACTATAAATGCTGGAACAGTTAGAAACTCAGGATTAGAATTTTCTGTAGATTATAAAAATAAATTTTCTGATAATTTTTCTATGAGTGTGGGTTATAATGTTACGTTCCTTAAAAATGAAGTATTAGAAGTTAATAATGGAACTGGTTTTATCGAAGGAGGTTCTTTTGGAGTTGGTCAGCCTGCTCCATCAAGAATGGAAGTTGGTCAACCCATAGGTTATTTTTATGGTTATAAAACAGATGGGATTTTTCAGAATCAAGCCGAAATTGATGCACATCCATCACAAATTGCTTTAGGAGCAAATGCAGCACCTGGAGATATTCGGTATGTAGATGTCAATGGAGATGGAGTTATTGATACAAAAGATAGGACAAATATTGGTGACCCAATACCAAAAGCTACTATGGGATTTAACCTGCAATTGAATTATAAAAACATTGATTTTGCTGTTTATACTTTTGCTTCGGTTGGAAATGATATGGTTAGAAATTATGAAAGAACTCTTTCGGATGCCAATCGTTTAGATTATGTTTTAGACAGATGGACTGGAGAAGGAAGCAGTAATACAACTCCAAGAGTTACTACTGGTGCTACTACTAATACGGTCTTTTCAAATTATTTTGTTGAAGATGCATCTTATTTTAGAATCCAAAACATACAGTTGGGATATACGCTTAGCTCAAGAATTGCGGAAAAAATAGGAATGACTAAGTTGAGATTATACACGGGAGTTAATAATCTTTACACTTTTACAAAATATAAAGGATATGATCCCGGTGCATCAAATGGAGCTCCAATAGGTGGTGGAATCGATTATGGTTTCTATCCTATTCCTAGAACCTATTTATTAGGATTAAACATTAATTTTTAATTAGTATTAAAATGAAAAAGTACTTATTTATTACCATAGCAACGATAGCCATTTTCTCGACAACAACCATTTCGTGTTCCGATGAATTTGTGAATCGTGATCCTGTTTACTCAATCGATTCTGAAAATTATTTTAATTCTAAAACAGATTATGATAATGCTTTAATTGCAGCTTATGATATGCTACAATCCTCTTATGTGAATGTTCTTTTGGGAGAAATTGCTTCTGATAATACATTGGCAGGAGGAGAAAGCCAAACAGATGTAATCGGTTTTCAACAAATTGATGATATGATTCATACTCCAGTAAACAGTAATCTAAAAGACATTTGGAATTGGATGTTTGCAGGCGTACAAAGAGCCAATTATATTTTGGAATTTAAAGATAAAACAGATTTTGAAGGGAAAAATCAAGTTATAGCCGAAGCTCGTTTTTTAAGAGCTTATTACCATTTTGAATTAGTGAAATGGTTTGGTCCAATTCCTTTGAATGGAGACAAACGATTTATTGCTGGAGATGAAAAAACAATTCCACGTTCGTCAGTTGCTGATGTATATGCTTCAATTGAAGCTGATTTGATTTTTGCTTCTGAAAACCTTGCAGCAGTTCCAGCACAAAAAGGTAGAGCTACAAAAGGCGCTGCTATTGCACTTTTAGGCAAAGCGTATTTATACCAAGATAAATTTACACAAGCAGCAAATACTTTTGAAAGTTTGATTTCGAATTCACCTTATTCATTAGTTTCTGACTACAATTCTATTTTTGAAATGGAAGGAGAAAATGGACCAGAATCTGTTTTTGAAGTACAATATACCGATAAGGAAGGTGCTGGTTTTGGCTGTTTACAATGTAGCGAAGGAAATGTAGCAGTTGGATTTAACGGACCTAGAAATTACACAGGAACTTTATTTACTTCTGGTTTTAGTTTCAATGTGCCGACTCAGGAAGTTGTAAATGCATTCGAAGCAGGAGATAACCGTGAAGCTGTTGCTATTTTAGATATCGAAGCTTGGGCTGCTGACACGGGTGCAACCTTTGGAAAAGGCTATGAACATACAGGATATTTTAATAGAAAGTATATTCCAAGAAAAAGAAGTTCCGACGCTCAAGGGGATTTGAATTTAACGAATCCAAATAATTATAGAGCTATTCGTTATGCCGATGTACTTTTAATGGCTGCCGAAGCATTCAATCGAAGTGGATTGGATGACAGCAAAGCTAGAGGATATTTGAACCAAGTCAGAAGACGTGCTTTTGGAGATACCAATCATGATATTTCGGCTTCCGGTGCAGCTCTAACAGATTTTATTTGGGCAGAAAGAAGAGTAGAATTAGTTGGTGAAGGACACCGTTTCTTTGATTTAGTAAGAACGGGTAAAGCAGCTCAAGAAATTGATGGATTTACTGCTGGAAAAAATGAATTATTCCCAATCCCAATTGAGGAAATTCAATTTGCAAACGGAAATTGGTCACAAAACCCTGGATATTAAAAAATTGTATTATGAAAAAATTAAAATTAATAATAAGTCTTTTTGCGTTAACTATTCTTTTAGGATGTTCGAGCGAAAATAGTGACATCAACTTAGACGCTGTAGCTGCGCCAACAAACATTGCTGCTTTAACAACCATAACGCAAGATAATTCAGGTAAGGTTACTTTTTTACCAAAAGGGGAGGGAGTTACTAGATTTGAAATCTATTTTGGTGACGGTACAGTTGACCCCGTTTATGTAAATTTAGGTGAAACAGTTTCTCATGTTTATGCCGAAGGAATATATCAAGCCAAAATTATTGGGATGACGATTAACGGAAAAAAGACGGAAGTTACTCAAGAAGTAATGGTTTCGTTTTTGGCACCTACTGATTTGTTAGCCACTTTAGCTCCTGTACCTGGAGATAATTTTTCGATAACGGTTAAAGCTACTGCTAATTTAGAAACCTATTTTCAAGTTTATTTTGGAGATGTTCCTGATGAAGTTCCTGTAGATTTTATGCAGGACGAAGTAATTACGCATAAATATTCTAGTGTGGGTACTTACCAAGTGCGAATTGTAGCTTTAAGTGGTGGTGCTGCAACTACTGAAGTAACTAAAGAAGTTGTGATTTCAAACCCAATTAATTTGCCAATTACGTTTGAAAATGCGGTTCCTGCTTTTGGTAATTTTGGAGGAGCTTATTCCGAAGGGGTTAATAATCCTAGTATTGGAGCTGAAAATGGAAGTGCAAAAGTGGCTAAACTTACTAAAACTGCTGGCGCACAAGTTTGGGCTGGTTCTACAATTGAATTAGCTGCTCCTATAGATTTTTCTACAAAGAAAATTATGAAAATGAAAGTATGGTCCCCTAAAGCTGGAATTGTTGTAAAAATGAAATTAGAAAATTTAGTAGCTTCAGATGCAACGAATATTGAGGTTGATGCCACTTCTACTGTAGCAAATGGCTGGGAAGTACTATCTTTTAATTATGCTGCCATTAATAATGCCAATAATTATCAAAGGGTAGTTGTTTTCTTTGATTTTGGAAAAGAAGGAACTGGTACAGAATTTTATTATGATGATATCGAATTAGTATCAGGAGCGGAAACACTTGTTTTACCATTAACATTTGAGTCGGCAACCCTAACCTATGGTTTTGGAAACTTTGGCGGAGCAAATACAACAGTAATTGCTAATCCGAATAGTACAGGAATTAATACGTCTTCAAAAGTTAGCGCCTTGACGAAAGGCAATAATTCTGAAGTATGGGCTGGATCTGCTTTAGACTTGGCAAGTCCAATGAATTTTGCGAGCATGAAAAAGATAAAAATGAAAGTTTGGTCTCCAAAATCTGGTATAATTGTAAAATTAAAATTAGAACAATTAATCGCTTCCAATGCAACAAATATAGAAGTTGACGCGACTTCAACAGTTGCAAATGGTTGGGAAGAATTGACTTTTAATTTTCCAGGAATAGTGAATGCCAATAATTATCAAAGGGTAGTTGTTTTCTTCGATTTCGGAGTTAAAGGAACTGGAGCAACCTATTACTTTGATGATATCAAACAATCCAATTAAAAAATAAACACATGAAAAAAATAATTATAAATATAGTATCCTTTTTTGCCCTTCTTTTGATGGTCAATTGTCAGGATGATAATTTTTCTTTTGGATCAATAGATACACCAAAAAATCTAGAAGTTACTGCTGAAATTAGGGGTAAAACAACGGAATTTCCAAATGGCGACGGCTCAGGAAAAATCAAATTTACCAGTTCAGCAGATAATACAATTTCGTATAAATATGTTTTCTCTGATGGGACTTCAGAAAATGCCCCTAATGGAATTTTTGAAAAACGTTTTACAAAACCAGGCTTAAATACGTATACGGTAACTGTAATAGCCTCTGGTAAAGGCGGTATAAGTACAAATACAACTTTAGAGGTTACTGTTTTGAGTAACTTTGAAGATGCCGAAGCAGTTCAGTTTTTAACGGGTGGTACTTCAAAAAAATGGTATTGGTCTGCTTCTGAGCCAGGTCATTTAGGGGTTGGCCCAAATAATAATGACGTAACCGAAAATTATTATGCTAAATATTACCAAGCTGGGGCATTTGAAAAAGCGGGCTCACCAAACAGTAGTTGTTTGTACGATAATGAATTGACTTTTTCACTAGAAGGGGGCCAATTAAAATACAGTTTAAACAATGGAGGAAGAACTTTTTTTAACGCTGCTTTTCTAAATGTTGGTGGCGGATCAGGAAGTGAAGATTTATGTCTTGATTATGCAACTACTGGTCAAAAAACAGTTACTTTAAGTCCTTCCGAATCAGTAGTGACTACAAATCCAGAACACGCTACGCAAACAAGAGGAACTATGTTGAATATTGCCGATGGTGGCTTTATGGGATATTATATCGGACAAAGTTCGTATGAAATATTATCTATTACTGCCAACAGAATGGTAGTTAGAGCTGTCATGGGAGGGAATCCTGCTTTGGCTTGGTACCATATTTTTACAACAACTTCACCAAATCAAACTCCAGATACAGATTATACCAATTTGGTTTGGTCTGATGAATTTAATACGGATGGTGCACCAGACCCAACAAAATGGGCTTATGATCTAGGTTCAGGTGGATGGGGAAATAATGAAGTTCAAACCTATACTAATAGTGCAAACAATGTAATTGTACAAGGTGGTAATTTGAAAATTACTGCTAAAAAAGAAGGTTCTGGATATACTTCAACCCGATTAAAAACAGACGGAAAATATAAGTTTACTTATGGTAAAATTGAATTTAGAGCAAAACTACCTATTGGTGCTGGAACTTGGCCTGCCGTTTGGTCTTTAGGAAGTGATTATGCAACTAATACTTGGCCAGGCTGTGGAGAAATTGACTTTATGGAACACAGAGGAAATATTCCAAATGTTATCCACGGAACACTTCATTATCCTGGGCACTCAGGCGGAAATCCTAATACGGGTAGTACTACTATAGCAAATGCCTCAACTGAATTCCATGTGTATAAAACAGTTTGGAGTCCTACATCTGTTAAATTTTATGTTGATAATAATCTATACCATTCTTTTGCCAATGACAATACAGTTCCTTTCAACAAAGACTTTTTCTTAATATTGAATGTAGCAATGGGTGGAACTTTTGGTGGAACAATTGATCCTACTTTCCTTCAATCTTCAATGGAAGTAGATTACATAAGAGTGTATCAATAAAAATAAATTATAAATTCAATAAAAAGAGAAGGTTGGTTCTTTTACCGACCTTCTCCTTTTATAACCCTAAAATAAGAAGATAAATGAAAAATAAATTTCTTTTTGTATCATTCGCTATAACTGCTTTTATAATGGTTAGTTGTAGCAATAAAATAGTAAAACCAGCTGTTTCTTACACTAAAGAAAACATACTAGATGCAAAGGTTGATAGTGTTTTTAAACAAATGACTTTAGCTGAAAAAGTAGGGCAACTCAATCAATATAATGGATTTTGGGATATTACAGGCCCTGCTCCAAAAGAAGGTCAGGCCGCAAAAAAATACGAGGATTTAAAAAACGGTTTAGTTGGTTCAATGCTTAATGTAAAAGGAGTTAAAGACGTTAGAGCATTACAGAAAATTGCTGTTGAGCAAACACGATTAGGGATTCCCTTAATTTTTGGGTTTGATGTAATTCATGGATACAAAACCATAAGCCCTATTCCATTAGCTGAATCAGCTAGCTGGGACATGGAAGCAATTAAAAAATCAGCAGCTGTTGCTGCAGATGAAGCCTCATCAGTGGGACTCAATTGGACTTTTGCTCCGATGGTTGATGTTTCCCGAGATGCGCGCTGGGGACGTGTAATGGAAGGTGCTGGAGAAGATCCGTTCTTAGGTAGTAAAATTGCGGTAGCCCGTGTTAAAGGTTTTCAAGGAGATGATTTAGCAGCTACTAATACGATTTTAGCTTGTGCCAAACATTTTGCAGGATACGCTTTTGCAGAATCAGGAAGAGATTATAACACGGTTGATGTTAGTGAAACAACCTTACAAAACACCATTTTCCCTCCTTTTAAAGCAGCGGTTGATGCAGGCGTTAGAACGTTTATGAACTCTTTTAACGAATTAAATGGAATTCCCGCTACAGGTAATGCTTATTTGCAAAGACAGGTATTAAAAGGCGATTGGAATTTTGGTGGATTTGTAGTTTCAGACTGGGGCTCTATCAACGAAATGATAGCACATGGATATGCAAAAGATAGCAAACAAGCAGCTGAAATGGCCATCAATGCTGGGTCAGATATGGATATGGAATCTAGTGCTTATGTTGCACATTTAGTGACATTAGTACAAGAAGGTAAAGTAAAAGAAAGCACTATTGATGATGCTGTAAAAAGAATTTTAAAAGTGAAATTCGAATTGGGGCTATTTGATAATCCCTATAAATATTGCGATGAAACTCGTGAAAAAGAAACTATTGGTAAACCAGAAATTCAAGAAGCTGTTTTGGATATGGCAAAAAAATCAATTGTTTTATTGAAAAACGAAAACCAATTGCTTCCCCTAAAAAAAGCAGGTCAAAAAATAGTAATTATTGGCGCATTAGCTAACGATAAAACAAGTCCGTTAGGAAGTTGGAGAATTGCCGCTGATGATAATTCAGCTATTTCAGTTCTTGAAGGGATGCAAAAGTATAAAGACAACCAAATTACATATTCAAAAGGAGCTGATGTGGCAGTTGGAAGAACTCAATTTATTTGGGAAACTAAAATGAACACTACTGATAAAACTGGTTTTGCAGAAGCAATTACTGCCGCAAAACAAGCTGATGTAGTAATAATGGTCTTAGGAGAACATGGTTTGCAATCTGGTGAAGGCAGAAGTAGAGCAGATATTGGTTTACCTGGTGTTCAGCAAGAACTATTAGAAGAAATTTATAAAGTGAATCCTAATATTGTTCTAATTTTAAATAATGGACGTCCATTAGCCATTCCTTGGGCTGACCAAAATATCCCTGCTATTGTAGAAGCTTGGCAGTTAGGGACACAAAGTGGAAATGCAATTGCACAAGTAGTGTACGGTGATTATAATCCTAGTGGAAAATTACCAATGACTTTTCCTAGAAATATTGGTCAAGTGCCCATATATTACAATCATAAGAGTACTGGAAGACCTGTTATGAGTGAGCCTGATAGCGTATTTTGGTCGCATTATATGGATGAAAAAAACAGCCCTTTATACCCATTTGGTTTTGGATTAAGTTATTCTAAATTTGAATATTCTGATTTACAATTGAGTAATAGTTCGTTTGCAAAGAATGGAAAAATAGAAGTTTCCATAAAAATCAAAAACACTTCCAATGTTGCAGGTAAGGAAGTTGTACAGTTATATATTCGAGATTTAATAGGAAGTGTAACAAGACCTGTTAAAGAATTAAAGGGTTTTGAAATGATAGAATTGCAACCAAATGAAACTAAAAAAGTCGTCTTTTTAATCGATGAAAAAACCATTCAATATTTTACTGCTAACTCAAAATGGGAGGCTGAACCCGGAGATTTCAAAGTTTTTATTGGAGGAAATTCTGAAAAAACTATCGAAGCCGATTTTCAATATACTAATTAAATCAAAATGAGAAATTTTTTAATACTACTGTTTATTGGAAACCTTTGCTTAGCACAAGAAGCCAAGCGCAAATTGGTATGGGAAGAAAATTTCGATAAACCTACTTTGGATGAAACGGTTTGGAATTATGAATTGGGTGATGGTTGCCCTAATTTATGTGGATGGGGCAATAATGAACGCCAAATTTATACTACCCAAAATCACGAAATTGAAGATGGAAAATTGATAATTCATGCCAAGAAAGAAGGGAATGTGTATTCGTCTACCAAAATAACAACAAAAGATAAAAAAGTCTTTCAATATGGTCGAATGGAAGCTAGGGCAAAACTGCCGATTGGTCATGGAATCTGGCCTGCTTTCTGGATGTTGGGACAAAATATATCACAGGTTGGATGGCCTAAATGTGGCGAAATAGACATTCTAGAATACATAGGTCGTGAGCCTCAAATGGTATTTACTACCCTTCATACTCAAGCAAGTCACGGAAATTCAATTAACACTAAGAAAACTAAAATACCCGAAATTGAAGAAGGATTTCATGTTTTTGCCTTTGACTGGTCAAAAGACAAAATGGACTTTTTTGTAGACGACGTATTAGTATATACCTTTCAGCCAGAAGTTAAAAACGAGGATACTTGGCCTTTTAACAACCCATTTTATTTTATTGTTGATGTAGCAATAGGAGGTAATTTTGGAGGGCCAGCTGTAGATGATACCATTTTTCCTCAAGATTTTATAATAGACTATATTAAAGTGTATCAATAAAAAATGTCAATTAGATTAATAAAAGCTAAAAAAAGAGCAATTTCAGGCTACTTTCTTTAGCTTTTTTTATTTTTCAAAAGATACCATTTTAATCTGTTTTTTACTAAAACAAATTACTTTTGTAAGTATTGTATTAACAATGTTAATTTTTATCGATTTTATTTGCACTTTAGCAAAATTTTTTGTTAAATTTGAGAACTTAATTAACTAAAACTAAAGAGCCTATACCATAAAATTACTTTTAGAAATTCCCAATTTAATCTAAAAATTAAACTAAAAGGTATAATTATGGCTACTTTACAACAAACTGATGCAGTCTTGGTACAAGATTATGTTGCTGGCAATGAGAATGCTTTAGCTGAACTAATCAAAAGACATGAGTCTAAAATTTACGGATTTATTTACTCTAAAATTTCAGATAGAGACATATCAAATGATATTTTTCAAGATACTTTTATCAAAGTAATTAAAACCCTAAAATCAAGTTCCTATAACGAAGAAGGTAAATTCTTGCCTTGGGTTATGAGAATTTCCCATAATCTTATCGTAGATCATTACAGGAGAAACAAAAAAATGCCCTTATTCAGAGAAACAGAAGAGTTTTCTATCTTCTCTATAATGACTGATGATACTCTTTCGATTGAAAATAAAATTATCTCCGAGCAAGTAGAAAATGATTTGAAAAAATTAATAGAAGAACTACCAGCTGACCAAAAAGAAGTCCTCATAATGCGAATGTATCAGGATATGAGCTTCAAAGAAATTTCAGAAATAACAGGAGTAAGCATCAATACTGCCTTAGGTAGAATGCGTTATGCTTTAATGAACATGCGAAAAGTAATCGATAAACACCAAATTATTTTGACCAATTAATACTATTTCCATAATTCCTACGTTATTATATTGTTAAATCAAATTATATAATAATATGGCAAAAATTTACTCTAAAAAAACATTAGCAACAAATGCCTTGAAACCCAAAAAAGAAACCATCTCTTTTTTATTGAATTATTCAAAAGCGTTAAGCATTATAAAATTGAATAATAAAAATTTCGAAATTATTGCTAATTAAAACAGTTTCCTCTATTTAAGGGGTATTAGAATAAAAATACAATTTCCAATTTTTCAAGTTTGAGAACTAAATTCCACTAATTGTTACTACAATAGTGGAATTTATTATTTTAATCGATTGCTTCCAATTGCACTTTGCTTTGCCAAATAATCAAATACAAAAACACTATTTCTTAGCATAATCATCCAAAATTGATTTCCTTCCAATTCTCTTTGTAATAATATCTTTCTCCAAATCCCATGCCCGCGCTGGCGAATATTCCCTCCCATACCAAATAATCTGCAAGTGCAAATCATTCCATATTTCCTCAGGGAACAAGCGTTTTGCATCTTTTTCCGTCTGAATAACATTTTTTCCATTAGTCAAATTCCATCGGTACATCAACCGATGAATATGCGTGTCTACTGGAAACGCAGGAACACCAAAAGCCTGTGACATCACCACACTAGCCGTTTTATGCCCAACAGCTGGTAATTCCTCCAAAAATTCAAAACTTTGGGGCACTTTTCCACCATGCTTATCAATCAAAATCTGAGACAAACCATGGATCCCTTTCGACTTCATCGGAGACAAACCACACGGCCTAATAATTTCTTTGATCTCCTCCACAGACATTTTAACCATATCATACGGATTATTCGCTCTGGCAAAAAGCAATGGCGTAATCTGATTTACCCGAACATCCGTACATTGAGCCGATAGCAAAACCGCAATCAAAAGCGTATAAGGATCCGTATGATTCAGCGGAATCGGTATTGTAGGATATAATTCTTTTAACGTATTTATAACAAATGTTACCCGTTCCTGTTTGTTCATTATTCATTAAATTTGAATAGTAAAGAAAAACATTTTCAACCGCAATCACAATCTAAATATTAAAATCATCAGGGCCTAATCCAGCTTTTCGTTACAACTCCTCCTTTTTAGGGCTTTTTTTCTAAGCAATCGCAAGAGCTTCCTCCGGTCGCTTTGCCATTGCAAGAAAAAATAACCCTAAAAACTCCGGGGTTTTCTCTACAATCTGGGGCAGGAACATAGGATTAAATAGTGAATAGTGAAAAGTGAAAAGTAAAAAAAAGAAATAAAATACTAAAATCCAAAACCCACCCCTATGACAACATTAAAAAAAGGAGACCAAGCGCCTAATTTTTCTGGCTTTGATCAAGACGGAAAACAGCATCAATTAGCAGATTACAAAGGAAAAAAACTAGTTGTTTTCTTTTATCCAAAAGCCAATACACCAGGATGTACCACTGAGGCCTGTGATCTAAGAGATAATTTTCAGCGCTTCGAAGCCAATAATTATGCCCTTTTAGGAGTAAGTGCCGACAGTCAAAAAGCTCAATCTAAATTCAAAGATAAATTCAATTTTCCATTCCCATTACTCGCCGATGAAGATAAATCAGTGATTCAAGCTTTTGGGGTTTGGGGACCCAAAAAATTCATGGGTAGAGAATACGATGGAATCCACAGAACTACCTTTGTAATGGATGAAAATGGAATTATTGATGAGGTGATTTCTGAAGTGAAAACCAAAGCACATGCCGATCAAATATTGAAATAATTGCATAAAAAAGCCAAGAAAATAAAAGTATATTTCTTGGCTTTTTTTATATTTAATCAAAAGAACAAACGCTTAATTGCTTTCTTTCAATACATTTTCTGAATGATATCCAAACAGGTGTTGCTCTTTGATGATTTCTGCAACCCCCGTAGGAAGCATAGATTCCCATCCTGGTTTTCCCTCACTAATCATTTTTAAGACCTCTCTAGAGAATACTTCCAAAATTTCAGGATTGTAATCATCAATATCAACCACCTTTCCATTGAGTTTAAAGAATTTATACAATTCCTTCATTCTAGGATGTACTTTCAAGTTTTCAGACGTGATGATTTCACCATTTTCTCCTAACATTGGATATAAAAATACCTTCATGTCTCGATAAAATAATTTTCCGAAAGCTTCCAGAATTCCACCACTCAAATGACGATAGTATTTTTCATCAAAAATATCTACTAAGTTATTTACACCCATGGCCAATCCCATTCTGGCCTTGGTATAATTAGAAAAATATTCAACCACCTTATAATATTCCTGAAAATTAGAAATCATTACCGTTTGTCCGAGCGAGCAAAGTAATTCAGCGCGGTCCATAAAATCTCTTTCGTCAATCTCGCCATCAGAACGCAAATTCGATAACGTGATTTCAAATATTACGAGTGTATTTTCTTTTTCAACTTTATTTTCCTCCAAGAACATTTTTAATGATTTCTCATACATGTCCATATTTACTTTCGTAACGGGACGAAAACTTCCTCTGAAAGCCAAGATGTTTTTCTTGTATAAAATCGCAGCTGGTAGTATATTTTTCCCTTCAGGGTTAAACATTACCGCATCCGTCATACCGTTTTTTACCAATTGTAAACTCATCAATCGATTGTCAACATCCGCAAATCTTGGGCCTGAAAAATTGATTGTGTCAATCTCTAATTGGTCTTTGTCTAAATGATCATATAAATAACGCAATAATTTTTTAGGATCATTGTATTTATAAAAAGCACCATAAATTAAATTGACACCAAGAATTCCTAAAGTTTCTTGTTGTAAACGTGAATCAGTTTCCTTAAAACGAATGTGAATTATAATTTCGTTATAAGCCTCTTCCGGCTCTATTTGGTATCGGATTCCAACCCAACCGTGGCCTTTAAATTGTTTAGCAAAATCAATAGTAGCAACAGTATTGGCATAACTAAAAAACATTTTGTTAGGATGTTTTTCTCTGCTTAACCGCTCTTCAATCAGTTCTCCTTCAAAGTTCAGCATTTTTTTTAACCGACTTTCCGTAACATATCTACCGTCTTTTTCAATTCCGTAAACAGCATCACTAAAATCTTTGTCATAGGCTGACATTGCTTTTGCTATTGTACCTGAAGAACCGCCAGACCTAAAAAAATGCCTTACCGTTTCTTGTCCAGCACCTATTTCAGCAAAAGTTCCGTAAATATTTTCGTTAAGATTGATACGGAGTGCCTTATCTTTGATTGAAGGAATTTGCTCAATCGCCTTATCTCCTTTGAGTTTTATTTTTTTAGTCTCCATTTTTATTTAAATATGGCTAATAATGTTACAAAGTTAACTAAATAGGCTTCTAATGAAAGATATTTAAACCTATTTTTGTAAAAAAAAGAAAAGCAATTGAATGTATATTTTTTAGGCACGGGTACATCACAAGGAATTCCTATCATAGGGAGTGATCATCCAGTATGCAAAAGTGTTGATTTTAAGGACAAAAGACTTCGGGTTTCTGTTTGGATACATTGGGATGAATATTCATTCGTAATCGATTGCGGTCCTGATTTCAGACAACAAATGCTTACTGCAAATTGTAAAAAAGTTGATGGAATACTCTTTACACATGAACATGCTGATCATACTGCAGGTTTAGATGACATTAGACCCTTTAATTTCAAGCAAGGCGAAATGCCAATTTATGCACACCAACGCGTAATTCATAATTTAAAAAGACGTTTCGAATATATTTTTGAAACCGTGAACCGATATCCAGGTGCACCATCTGTAAAAACTTTTGAAGTAAGCAATAATCAGCCCTTTTCAATTGGAAATAAAACAGCAATCCCCATTAATGTAATGCATGGAGACCTTCAAGTTTTTGGATATCGAATTGATAATTTTGCGTATTTAACAGATGTAAAAACAATCGATGACTGCGAAATCGAAAAGCTAAAAAACCTTGAGGTATTGGTAATAAATGCTTTGAGAGTAACACCACATGATACCCATTTTAATTTGCAGGAAGCATTAGATTTTATAAATTTGGTGCAGCCAAAAAAAGCATTTCTAACGCATATCAGTCACTTGTTTGGATTTCATCAAGCAATACAAGACAAACTTCCAAAGGGTGTGTATTTGGCGTATGATAATCTAGAAATTACAATTTAATTCCATCAAAAAATGAAAAAATCATTATTACTTTATCTTTTTATACTGTCTATTTTAATGACCATTTTTACGTATGCGTTCTTAAGTAAAGAAGTTGCTTTTGAACAAGAAAGGTACAAAAAAGTAACAGCTAAACTAAAAGACAGTTTGAATTCTGTTACCAATAAACTAGCGGATGCCAATTATTTTTCTTTAGAAAAAAATGAAAATGCCCAAAATTATTTTGATGCTGCAAGCGGGCAAAAGACCATTCAATACGAAAAGTTAATTCCTTATGTTACAGAAAAATTATTAGATTTTAATGCCAATCCCAAAGGGAATCCTTATGTTGGACAAGATCAGATTGGAGCTAATAAATTCATAATCAATAAAGTTAAAATTCTAAACCACAGATGGATTATTGCCGATTATAGTGATGGTGAAATCTGGGGAGAAGTCCTATTGAAATATTTTGTTAATGATGATGAAAGTATTTCTTTTGAAGTCAATCAATCGTTGTTGTACCAAAAATAATCCAATTCATATCCTGTTTAAACAAAGTTACAGAAGAGCACTAATTGCTATATATGCACTAGCAATAACTACTTTTCAAGCAACCAGTTTTTGAAATCATAAAAATTTTGTGGCGCTACACCATGTCCTACAGGATATTCTTTATACACAGATTGTATGCCTAAACTATCCAAAAAAGGTTTTGTTTTTTGGGCCCATTCTAGAGGAATTACTTGATCTACAGTTCCATGCGATGCAAAAATACTTAGATTAGAAAAATTATTGGTTTTATAATTTTCAGCTAAAATAGGCTCGCTTACATAGCCGCTAAGGGCTACTACTTTTTTTATTTTTTCTGGATTTGAAAGCGCTACTGCATAACTCAAAATGGAACCTTGACTGAAACCTATTAATGTTATGTCTTTAGCATCAATTGGGTAGTTGTGTATTAGTTCCTCTATAAAAGTTACAATCAAATCTCGGGACACTTTAGCTTGCTCATGATCCGAAAATTTGTTTTGATCCGCATCAAAATTAATGGCATACCATGCATAACTCCCGTATTGTAAATCATGAGGTGCTCGAGCTGAAATGATGTAATACGTCTCTGGTAATTCGCTGGCAAATGAAAATAAATCCTCCTCATTACTCCCATAACCGTGAAGTAAAAGAAGTAATGGATTTTTGTCTAGTTTTATTTTTGGTTCTCTAATTTTATATTCTAAAGATAGTTTCATTATATTATTCGATGTTTTTAAATATTTTTTGAAATTGTTCTCCCAATAACGGAATACGTTTCATTTCACCTTGCAAAACGCCTAGAAAACCATAAATCCAAAGAATAAAATAGAAAATATAAAAGGCCGAAGAAATCATCCAACTATCAAAATAGCCAATGAAGTAGCCAATTAAAAAGAAAGATACAAATATGCCTAATGCCTGTCTGATATGAAAAGCGGCAAAAGTGTTTTTCTTTTCCAGATTCATAAAAATAGCAATGATAGCTCCTATAATGGTTAAGTAACTTATAATTGCTATACTTTTTCCCGATTCGATAGTAGAATTATTCATGTTTTTTTTTCTTTTTTGTAAGGAATGGAATTTGTTTTTTAGTTATTCTAAGATCAATTGTCCTTGGTTAAAAATACCATATACCTTTCCTTTTATTTCGCATCCAAGAAAAGCTGAATTTTTGGATTTTGACCTAATTGAAGCATTTGTAAAAATACTTTTTTCTGTTGTATTAAATAATGTAAGTGTGGCTTTTGCGCCCTCTTCAATCGCTTGATTTTCAATATTAAAAATAGATTTTCCAGCGTTAAATTGCGCAATAATAGTTTCTAATGGCAAAACAGTCATCAAAGCACCAAAAGCACTTTCCATACCAATGGTTCCATTTTTTGCATTATCAAATTCCATTTTTTTGTGTTCAATATCAATTGGATTATGGTCTGAAGTAATCATATCTATTGTCCCGTTCAAAACACCTTCAATTAATGCAAGGCGATCTGTTTCTGATCTTAATGGTGGAGCAACTTTATAACGAGTATCGAATTCTTCTAATGTAGCATCGGTTAAAACTAAATGATGAACAGCAACACTGCAACTTACTTTCAGTCCTTTTGCTTTTGCAGCTTTAATTAAGGAAACTGATTTTGCTGTGGATATAGTTGGAATATGCAATTTACCTCCTGTGTATTCTAATAAAAATAAGTTTCTTGAAATTTGTAATTCTTCAGCAAGATTGGGAATTCCCTTTAAACCTAATCGGGTAGAAACAACCCCTTCATTGGCAACTCCATTTCCTTTTATTTTGTCATCTTGAGCAAAAGCAATTACTAATCCTTCAAAGTCCTGCGTATATTGTAAAGCAATTTTCAGGAGATTGGCATTGTCTAAACTTTTATTATAATCTCCAAAAGCAACTGCTCCCGCTTTTTTCATATCAAATAATTCGGCCATGTCTTTTCCTTCACTTTCTTTGGTTAAAGCACCAATTGGAAAGATTTCAGTGGCAAAACCATTGGCTTTATTCAATACAAAATTCACTTGTGATTGATTGTCAATAATAGGAAAAGAGTTGGGCTGCAATGCAATAGCTGTAAAACCGCTTCTGGCAGCAACAGTAAGTCCATTTGCAATCGTTTCACGGTCTTCAAAACCAGGTTCTCCTAATGAAACACTACTGTCAAACCATCCTTGAGAAACATGAAGATCTTCTTTTTTTACCTCTATTGCATTTTCTGTGTTAGAAAGAGACGTTCCAATTTTTTTTATAAATCCATCTACAATTAAAATATCTACAGTCTGTTTATGAAAAGGACTTTGGATGTCGATAATTTTTGCGTCTCGGATGATTATTTTCATAATTATAGTTTAATTATTTTGTTTATTTCACGTTCAGTTACATCTCGAATTTGTTTTTCTTAATTTAAGATACAATGTAATTAAGGAAGTAATTTCAAATCACTTTCACTTTACAAATCGAATGATTGCTATTTCGGTTGCCAAAAATAACAGGGCAAAGATAAGAAACCATTTCCAAATTTGATTGTCGGTTCTATTGGTTTGTAAAGTGTCAAATACAGCTGCAATAGAATCGATTTTGGTGTAATCTGCAACGGCATTTTCATTGACCAAATCCAAATTACTTTCGGCTCTATTGTAATTAAAACTCAGGTTTCCTATTGGTTCTTTTTTATTATAAATTTCAAAATTTCCTGCCTCTTTTGGTAAATCATTAAATTGAAGCTTAACTTTTTTATCCAAAACTTGTTGAATAGGAATAAACTGTTCTTGTTCATTTCTAACCGTAACAATGTTGTCTTTAGTTATTGATGCGTCTATAAAATAAGGATAATTATTACCGATAATCAATGCATTTACTCCATGGTTTTGGCTACTTTGTGCCATTTTATAAAAGGTGGGTACAATTAATGGCGATTGTTGAAAATTTGAATTTGTACTATTAATTGGCGCCGAAAAAACACAAACTGATGATAACTGATTTTGGATGGATGCCAAAAATATACTTTGATCATCATAATTTAAAACTGCTGGACTAGCACTAGATATCGAAAACGAGCTATTTGTTTTTGGATATTGAAAATTACTTGTTTTATCCTCAAAAACACCATTAAACAAAGGATGGTTAAAATTGATTTTCGAAATTAATTGTACTTTGTTTTCCAATGATTTGAACTGTATTTTTCCAAATTGTGCTAAGAAAGAATTCATATTTGATACTGAAGTTAGTGCTGAAGGAATCACAATCAAATTACCGCCATTTGTAACAAATGATTTCAAAGTAGTTTGTAATGCTTGTGGAATTTCATCTAATTCATTCAAAACAATGGCGTCTTGTTCTTCAATACGGTTGTAATCCAATGAAGTAATCGGAAAATTAGCATAATTGAATTCTGAATCTGTATAAATCCGGGATAAGAAATTGCTTTTTTCAGGAGCACCAATACTGATAATGTTATTTTTTTTTGTTTTTGAAATACTAAAATAAAGACTATTGTCGTAAGCTAATCCATTATCAATAATAGCTGCATAGCCATTAAATTCTTGTTTTGGTATGGTGAAATTGATGCTTTTTTTAGGGCTTTCTAAAGTTACTATAGTCTTAGCAATTAACTTGTTGTTATTGTATAATGCCATTGGAACTGGATTGTGAGCGCCTCCATAACGTGATAATTCAATGGTAATTTCGTAAAAATTTTCTAAGGTTTGATGGATAAAAACACTGTCGATAGCAACATTATTTTTTTGTTCTGCTTTTGGAATTATAAAATAGGCTAAGTCATTTTTAGCAATATTTTTTAATTGTTTTTCTTCTAATCCAATGGCATCTGTAAGAATGACAATATCTTTTTTGAATGGAGATTTATGCGCATTTATTTTTGCTAAAATACTTGTTAACTGAAATGGTGTTGCACTATATGGAAGATTTTGTAGCGCGCTTTGAATTGTTTTTATATCTGTTTTCCAATAGTTTTCGGAATTGGTGAGCAATGAAAATGTCGTGTTTTCAGGAGTTTCTTCCAAAAGTTCTTGAACAGCACGTTTGAGTAATTCCCCTTTTTTGCCTTTTGCCTGCATACTATATGAATTGTCTAAAATAATATACATTTCATTGGAAGCATTTTTGGTATCTTTTGCTTCAAAAAAAGGTTGGGCAAAAGCAATAATTAGAGCGCTCAAAAGCAATAATCGGCAACATAAAAGCAACCACTTTTTGATTTTGGAACTCTTTCGGGTTTGAATAGAAAGTTTTTTTAGGAACTGGACATTCGTGAAATATTCTTTTTTAAAACGTCTTAATTGGAATAAATGAACCAAAATTGGAACAATCAAAAGAAAAAGAAAGTATAAAATTTCGGGATGTTTAAAATGCATTCAAGTGTTGAGTTTAGGTCACTAAGTTTTGTTTTCAATGTAAACATTGCGTTTAGTTTCCCAAAAATACAAATTTGTTGACAGTTTGTGTTGAAGTTGTTATAATTTTTCAGGGAAGTAAACAATTGACGTTCATTATAAATATATTATGTATTTTAGCTTTTCTATAAATTCAAGAAAATGCAATTGGCATGATTTTGAAAGTAAGGAAAAGATAAAACCAAAAATACTATTCATAAAAAAAACAATATTTACAGATGAAACATTCGCATTTAGTTATTCTTTTAACTTTAATTTTTTCAAACGTGCAGGCGCAAACCAAAACAACAAATTTAATTATAGGAACCTATACTAATAGTTGTGATAGCAAAGGGATTTACAGCTACAATTTTGATTCAAATACTGGAGATTTCACTTTCGAAAATGCTACCGAAAAAGTAGTAAATCCAAGTTATTTGACAATTTCAAATGACAAAAAAAGGATTTATGCTGTTAATGAAAACGGTCCTGAAAGTAAAGTAAGTTCTTTTGCATTCGATGCTGCAAACGGAAAGCTAGACGAGTTGAATCAACAGGATTCTAAAGGAGCTGATCCTTGTTATATTATCAATGATGATAAAAATGTAATTGTGGCCAATTATTCTGGCGGTACAATTTCTGTATTTGGAAAAAACAGTGATGGTAGTCTAACCGCAGCAAAACAAGTAGTTCCACATTATGGAAAAGGAACGAATGTGCAAAGACAAGAAAGTCCACACGTTCACATGGTGTATTTTTCTCCAGATAAAAAGTATATTTTATCCAATGATTTGGGAAATGATACGATTTATATTTACGCCTATAACCCCAATGCTGATGCTGAAGTTTTAAAACCAAAAGGCAGTATTTCCGTAAAAGCAGGAAGTGGTCCTAGGCATCTTATTTTTAGTAAAAACGGAAAATATGTTTATGTGCTCCACGAATTAGATGGTGCTTTGACCGTATTTAAATATGCTAATGGTGTATTGAACAAGATAGACGAAACTACTATTTTAGATAAAGACTTTAAAGGAACGTTTAGTTCTGCCGACATTCATATTTCGCCTGACGGAAAGTTTTTATATGCATCTAATAGGGGAGAGGCCAATAACATCACTATTTTTAAAACTTTAAAAAATGGTAAATTGGAAAGAATTGGACAAACAAGTACTTTAGGAAAAGGACCAAGAAATTTTGCCATTGATCCTAGTGGAAATTTTCTATTGGTAGCCCATCAATATTCGAATGAAGTTGTGATTTTTAAGAGAGATAAAGCAACAGGAATGCTTACGGATACTGGAAAAAGAATAGGCATGTGTTCACCAGTTTGTTTGGTGTTTGCGGATTAAATAGTGTTATTTTTTCTAGAATTTAATCGCATCGTGAAATAATTTAGCCTGAGATTTGAAGTGTTGAACACTTACAAATCTCAGGCTTTTTACTTATTTATTTTTATCCTTACGTTTTTTATCTCTTGTTTTTAGCATATTTCTATTAACAGAGCCATGTGTTTTTTTCTTGGTTTTTGAAGGCCCACCAAGATTGACTTTCTTGTTTTTTTTATCTTTTTCATGAAAGGCACCGTCTCCTTCTAATTTTTGTTTTTTCATCAAAAATTTAATAGGTTGTCGGTCTTTTTCGGGTTCAATTAATTTTGATGAAATTTCAACTTCTTCGGGAAAAGCCTCAATGTTTAATTCCATATTCATAAGCACTTCGACTTCCACTTTTGATTCTTCTTCTCTTGGTGTTATAAAACTCACAGCAGTACCCGTAGCATCCGCACGACCCGTTCTACCAATTCTGTGCATGTATAATTCTGGTAATTCCGGCATTTCAAAATTGACAACATGAGTAATATTCGAAATATCCAATCCTCTTGCCATAATATCTGTAGTAATCAAACCACGTAAATTTCCTTCTTGGAATTCTGCCATGGTACTCAAACGATAATTTTGTGATTTGTTCGAGTGAATTACTCCAAACTGACCTTCAAAATCCTCTTCTATTCGGTCGTGAAGCATGTCTGAAATTTTTTTGTTATTCACAAAAACCAAAACACGACTCATATCCTCATCCGATTCTAATAAATGTTTAAGCAGGTTTACTTTTGTATTGAAGTTGGGAACATTATAGGTAATTTGTTTGATGTTTTCTAAAGGAGTTCCTGAGGCCGAAAGAGTAACTTCTTCTGGATAATCAAAAAAGTCATTTAAAATGGCATCAACTTCATCGGTCATCGTAGCAGAAAAAAGGATGTTTTGACGTTTGGTTTTCATCATTGCCAAAAGAGAGGTTAACTGGGTGCGAAAACCTAAATTTAGCATTTCATCAAACTCATCAATAACCAATTTTTGAGTTTCATCAAAGCGTACCACAGCATCTAAAGCTAAATCCATAGTTCTTCCTGGCGTACCAACCAAGATATCAACCCCTTCATAAACTGCTTTTTTTTGTGTATTTATATTTACACCGCCATAAATTCCAAGCGTTTTAACGGACATGTATTGGGTCAACTTCTCCACTTCGTCAACCACTTGAACCACTAATTCACGTGTAGGTACCAAAATGACAATTTTTGGAGTGTTTGTTGGAGTAAATTTATATAGTTTTAATAAAGGTAATAAGTAGGCAAATGTTTTACCAGTTCCTGTTTGAGCAATTCCCATCATATCACGCCCGGACATTATTACAGAAAAAGATTTTTCCTGTATAGGAGTAGGCGTTTTGAATCCTAATTCATCAATTGCTTTTTGAAGTGATTTAGGAAGATTGAATGGTTCAAAAGTAGTCATTTGCTTATATTTTTTGCAAAGATACGATTTTTATAAGGATGCTGTAACCTACAACAGTATTGATGTAGGTTTTGATTGAATTGTCAACGGAATTGTTTAGACAAATCGTTTTACTCTTAGAACTAATTCAATTGGATTAAAGGGTTTGGCAATAAAATCATCAACTCCTAATTTGAATCCTTCTATTACGGTCATGTCTTCTTTGCCCAAAGCAGATACTATAATGATAGGAATGGTTGGGTAATTTTTTTTAGAATAAGCTGTTATTTCTAAACCAGACTTGTAAGGCATCATAATATCGGTAATGATTAAATCAGGTTGTAAAAGCCCTATTTTTTCAATACCATCATTACCGTCTTTAGATATAAAAGTTTCATATCCTTCTTTTTTTAAAATAAAATCAAGAATTTTGATTATTAAATTATCATCTTCTATTATTAATATTTTTTTCATGATTTTCTATTTTTTATGTTGGTTTATTAAACCCTTGCCTAACTTGCGCTCCCCAAGATTGTTCCTTTTGCCTAAAAAAATGGAAGTAACCTTTAATAGAAGCAAATACATTTATTGGATGAAAAACAACGGGTTCAATAAAAATCATTGTTATTAAAATGGCAACCTCTTTTATACCAGTGTAGTGCTTGTAAATTAATTGATCTAAAAATACAGAAATTAATGTTATTGTAATGTAAAATAAGTATACAAATGAACTTGCAATGAATAAAAAATTATAGTTAATATCAAAAAATAAAAGATCAATTGTAATAACTGTTAATCCTAAAAGTTCTAAAATCGGCACTGCAAATTCAAAGAATATATAATAGGGGAGTATCACTAAACCTGTCATACCATATTTGGGGTTAAATACCAAGTTTTTATGCAAGTATAAAGTCTGAATCAAACCTCTAGCCCAACGCACTCTTTGTCTCATAAAGATTTCCATACTAGCAGGAACTTCGGTCCAGCATAGTGATTCAGGGATATAAATAATTAAGAATTTTTCTTTTTTTTCATGCATTAATTTCCTCATTCGAGTAATGAGTTCCATGTCTTCACCAAGTGATTTATGCCAATATCCTCCAGCTTCAATAACGGTTTCTTTGTCAAACATTCCTAAACCACCTGATACTAATAATAAGCCGTTAATTTTACTCCAAGCCATACGACCAAATAGAAAAGAACGGATGTATTCTAATTCTTGAAAGCGAGCAAAGAAATTATCCGGAAAATGGGATTTATATAACATTCCATCTTTAAATTCGCAGGAATTCGAAATTCGGATGGCAGCACCTGTCGCAATTACTTTATCGGTATTTTCAATAAAGGGTTTGGCTAACATTGAAATGGTATCCTTTCTTAAAATGCAATCTACATCAGTACATAAAAACAAACCATATTTTGCAGAGTTAATTCCTGCATTTGAGGCATCCGCCTTGCTCTTTCCATTTTCTTTATCTACAACTAAAAGCTTAGTATAGATTGGATTAGTAGATTTATAATGGCCTCTTACTTTTTGAGTAGGTATTTTGTCTAGGTAAAAAAAATCTACTTTGACAAGACTAAATTCATCAATTAATTTTTCGAGAGTTTTGTCTGTACTTCCATCATTAACAATAACAACTTCAAATTTGGGATACTCCTGAAACAGTAGCGATTTAACATTATAAACAATAGTTGTTTCTTCATTAAATGCAGGTGCAACTATTGATACCCCAATAGCATGATTGGATTTTACAAGAATTTCTTTTAGGAGGAAGTATTTAGATTTATAATATTTTTTTATTGCTACCCATGATAAAATGGCCAATATGAGATAAAAAATAATATAAATTATCGAATAATAGGAGATGATACTTTCGTATACTTTGAGGATATAGTTTAGTGTATTCAATTTAGATGTGGATTATTGACATGTAAAATAATTCGGTTAATGACTTCGCTTTCTGGACTGTCATCTGTTTCATAATGCTCAAAAAAGGTTTTGTCAATTTTGCTGATACTATTGATAATTTCAAATTTTATTTCCAAATCTTTTTCTTCTCTAATGATACTAGCGATAAAATCTTTGGTTTCATTATCACCAATATTACCCATCGTTTTTAAAGCAGAAATTTTATTTCGTTTGTCTTTTTCCGTTTTATAATATTTAATTAGAACATCATTTGCTTCAATAATATATAAAGTACGCATGGCTAATAACGTTTCTTTTCGGACTTTAATACTTGTGCTTTTCAAAAGATATTCAATTTGATTAACAGATAATGATTCTCTGTAACGGATCATTAATTTAATACCTAAGGTAACAATCGAACTATTTTTGTTATAAATCCAGTCGTTTATGTTTTTGGGTAAATTTGATTTTTTTTGGTAAATAATATCAAGAATTTTTAATTCATCCGCAGTTGATATTTTCTTTTCATATTGACTTAAAAATTCAAATTTTTCATCCGAAAGCGATATAACAGCAATCAGCGCATTTGATTTTAAAAATTTATTTTTAACATATATATTAGGCCTAATATGTCCCGTCTTTATCTTATATTCTAATATTTGATAATGATAAATCCCTAATAATTTTTTTTCCCAACTGCTACTGCGAATGAGTTTGTCACTGTATTTATGAAAACCAAAATACTTATAAATTAACAACATCTGATTTGGATTTACTCCACTGATATTTCGTTTTATAGTAATAATTTTATTTAAAATAATGCCTTTGCACCATTTTTTTTTGAAAGGAACTTCTTGCTCTTTAAATAATTGTATTTTTTCGTTTATTTCCTTTGCTTCATAATCTGATAAAATAATTTCGGTTAAAAAATCATTTATTTTTATTTCGACATCTCTCTTAAGAATTATTTTTTTTTCAAAACCATATCGGTTTACAATTAACAGAATTACCAAACAAAAAATTAATATTAACAGAAAAGGGATGATGAAATATTGAAATATTCCATAAGAAAATTCAGTAGTAAAAATGGAATCCTGTATATGCTGAACGCTCTTTTCAATTGTATTTAAAAGGTTTTCG
>CANEXR010000008.1 GCA_947443815.1 Flavobacteriaceae bacterium
AGCATGTCTTCGGCTTTGTTATTGTTATACAAAACTGTTCCAGAAGCTTCTATTTCAGGCAAAAAAGAAATATCTGCAGCTCTGATAAAAGTATCTTCCACCACAGGTGGCTCAACCACTATCACTTGGTCCGGCTTATCGCTCGAACATGACATTTGGCTAGTTAAAACAATAAACAATCCAAAAATTAAGTAGTATTTTTTCATTATTAAAAGGATTGAAATTTATAAATTGTTTTATGAAAGTATATTTCTCCTTTTCTTAATATCGAACTAGGAAAATGCTCGTGATTAGGGGCATCTGGAAAATTTTGGGTTTCAAAACAAATGCCACTTAAGGAATTATAATCAGCACCCTCTTTGCCTTTTATAGCATTGAAACAATTACCTCCCACATATAGATGTACACTAGGTTGATTGGTGTAAACTGATAGTCTTAAATTATTCTTTTTATTAAAAAGCGAAGCTGCAAACTCCTCTTTTTTATTCAAAACATAAGTTGAATCTATTTTTTGAGGGCATTTTTGAAATGTAGTAAAATCAAATGGACAATTGCAAACATTAAAAAACCAACCTGTTGGAATATTTTCTTTAGTGGTATCTAACACTCTTACCGAATTTACTGTAAGATCCTGATCCTTTATGTCTGACATGTGCCCGTCAAGATTAAAATAACTGTGATGAGTTAAATTCACAACAGTATCCTCAGAGGTAGTGGCAACATACTCAACAATCAATTCATTTTCTTCTGATAAAGTATAGATTAAATCAACGGATAAATCCCCTGGATAATTTTCATCCTCATCTGGACTGAAATGTGTTAATGTTACCGATGGATTTTTGCCATTAGTTATTTTTTTAAGTTTCCATACCTCTTGGCTAAATCCCTTTGTCCCGCCATGAAGGGTATGTGCGTTATTGTTCTTATTTAATAAAACAGCTTCCCCATTCAAACTAAAAGTGCTGTTATTAATCCTACCAGCATATCTACCAATGGCCGCGCCCATATATGGAGCACTTTCTAGATCAAATGACATTAAGTAATTTTCTAATGTGTCAAAACCTAAAACCACATCAACTATACTTCCATTTTTCAATGGTATTTTTAAGGATGTAACAGTCGCTCCATAATTGATTATTTTTAATTTTGCTCCCTTACTATTAGTTAATTCAAAAGAATCTATAATAGCGCCATCGGGCATTAAACCAAAAGATTTGATTTCAGAATTAGCTTTAAAATGAGATATCTGTTTTATTTTCATTATTTTTTTATCAATTATGAAATTCAAAAGTAAAATAATTGTTATCATTTACATACCAGTACCTACCAGTTTTTGTATCTTGCGAAAAAAATCATTCATTTATGAAAATAATTTCGATTCAAAATAATCAAGGTGTACCCAAATACAAACAAATCATTTTCTCTATTGAGAAAACCATCGAAGAAGGCCATTTGAAAAAAGAGGATAAACTACCTTCAATTAACAAAGTTTGTCTTGAATTTTCTTTATCTCGAGATACGGTTTTACAAGCTTATGAAGAATTAAAAAAGAGAGGAATAATCTATGCTATCCTTGGGAAAGGTTACTATATAAAAAGCACTGAAGTTCGCATAAAACAACGCATCTTTTTGCTTTTTGAAGAGTTAAATATTTTCAAAGAAGATCTCTATAATTCCTTTTTAGAAAACATTGGAAAAGACGTTCAGGTAGATATTTTCTTTCATCATTTTAATGTTCAAGTTTTTCAAAAACTAATCAATGACAGCAATGGCAATTATACCAAATACATTATTATGCCAACCAATTTAATTGGAGCAGCTGCGATAATAGAAACCCTACCAGTAAATGAAGTTTATATATTAGACCAAACTAATTCCGAACTGAAATCCTTCCCAGCAGTCTATCAAAATCATAAAAAAGACATTTATGAAGGTTTATTGAAGGCCAATTCCCGCTTAATCAAATACAAAAAACTAATTATGATTTTTCCCGGCTTTAGAGAACCTTTAGGAATGAAAATTGGTTTTGAAAATTTTTGCGCTGATTTTACTTTTGACCATGAAACCATCACTGAATTCACTAATAGAGCTATTGAAGAAGGCGAAGTCTATGTTATCCCAAGTGATCGAGATTTGGTTCGTGTTATCGAAAAATCGAAACTTCAGAACTTAAAATTAGGACAGGATTTTGGAATCATTTCTTATAATGAAACCCCACTCAAAAAAGTAGTTGCGAATGGAATTACTACTATTTCAACCAACTTTGAAGCTATGGGAAAAATTTTGGCACAAATGATCCTCAAAGGAAAAAAAGAACAAATCGAAAACAAATGCGCCTTGATTATTCGAAATTCTCTGTAACACAATTACTGCAAAATATAGATGATTCATAAAAAAATAATCATTTTTATTTACAACGGACTTTCATTATCCGACAAATATGCCTTTAAAAAATATGTTTTATCTTGATACGTTTACAACTACCATTGCACATCTGTTTGATAAAAACTCCTACTCTTTAAGACTTTTAAAGCAAATTCTCAAAAAATAATATAGCAACTATTTATTGTCAATTAAAAAGCGATTTCGATTTTGAAATAGTAAGAAAAAAAATAGTTGCTATTCTTAAAAAAATTTGTTTACATTTGTAAATGTATTTTTTACACTTATTATTATTTTACACAAGTTACTACTAATAAACAAGTGGTTAGTGTATCCATTTTGAACTAAAGGTAAAAACATCTTTTTATTTAACCCTTATTGTTGGGGACTTTTCCGTTTGATTTTTTAGATCACAATTGGAAAAACATAAAAAAAGCATTCCATTTTCAACCTTTAAATCATCCATAAATAAGAAGCATTTGAACTACAATTTACAAGCATATTTAATTTTTATACTTTAATCATGAATAAAAAAATTGACAATTTAGCCGCTGATAACATCCGAGCATTAGCTATTTCGATGGTAGAAAAAGCAAATTCTGGACATCCTGGAGGTGCTATGGGAGGCGCTGATTTTTTGCATATTTTATATACAGAATATTTAAATTTTGACCCAACCGAAATGGATTGGCCTTTTAGAGATCGTTTCTTTATGGATGCGGGGCATTTATCTGCGTTGATGTACTCCCAATATTATTTATTAGGAAATTACGAAAAAGAAGATTTACAAAATTTCAGACAATGGAATTCCATAACACCCGGACACCCAGAAGTAGATGTACTTAGAGGAATTGAAAACACCTCTGGACCATTAGGACAAGGGCATGCAATGGGAGTGGGTGCTGCTATTGCCGCTAAGTTTCTTGATGCAAGATTTCAAGGTCTCTTTAACCACAAAATATATGGATTTATCACTGATGGTGGTGTTCAAGAAGAAATTTCGCAAGGTGCCGGTAGAATTGCTGGGCATTTGGGGCTGAATAATTTCATTATGTTTTATGATTCGAATGATGTGCAACTTTCGTCTATGACAGACGAGGTAACTTCTGAAGATACAGCCATGAAATACGAGGCTTGGGGTTGGAATGTTATCACTATAGACGGTCATGACCACGAGCAAATCCGAAAAGCATTGAGCCAAGCCAATGAAGAATGGGAAAAACCAACACTTATTATTGGCAAAACCATTATGGGCAAAGGTTGCGTTACCGCAAATGGTGACATGTATGAAGGCGAATGTGAATTGCACGGAAAACCTATTGGCGATACCAAAGCTGATTATATCAAAACTTTACTCAATCTTGGTGCAAATCCTGAAAATCCGTTTGCTATTTATGAGGATGTCCAAATGCATTATTCCAAAATAATAGCCAAAAAAGCAGAAGATGCCGCTTACAAAAAACACAACATAGCAACTTGGAAAAGAGAAAATCCAACTTTGACACAAAAAATGGACCTATTTTTATCTGGAGAATTTCCTGAATTGGATTTAAGCCAAGTGGTTCAAAAAGCAAATGCGGCAACCAGAGATGCCTCATCAGCGGTATTAGCCTATTTAGCAGAAAATGTGGAAAACATAATTGTATCTTCTGCTGATTTATCAAACAGTGATAAAACAGATGGTTTCTTGAAAAAGTCTTCCGTTTTACAAAAAAACGATTTCAGTGGCGCTTTTCTTCAAGCGGGAGTTGCCGAGTTAACCATGACTGCTCTTGCTAACGGAATTGCACTTCATGGCGGAGTTGTCCCTGTAGTAGCAACTTTCTTTGTGTTTTCAGATTATATGAAACCCGCTATTCGATTGGCTGCAATCCAGGAATTACCAGTGAAATATGTCTTGACACACGATTCTTTTCGCGTGGGAGAAGACGGCCCAACACACCAACCTATCGAGCAAGAAGCGCAAATGCGTTTGATGGAAAAAATAAAAAACCATTCTGGACAACAAAGTTTACTGGCTCTTCGTCCTGCTGATGCTATTGAAACTTCTATGGCTTGGAATATGGCTTTGAAAAATACACATTCACCAACCGCTTTAATTCTTTCCAGACAAAATATTAAAGACATTCCTGCTAACGGAATTTCTAGATATGAAGATACCAAAGAAGCGATGAAAGGTGGCTACTTGGTAAAAAAAACAGAAAATCCAGACCTTACTTTGATTGCAAATGGCTCTGAAGTTTCCACACTTTTGGATGCCGCTCTTCTTTTAGAAAAAGAAAAAAATCTAAAAATAAACGTCGCTTCAATTATTTCCGAAGGGCTATTCAAACAACAATCAAAAGCCTATCAAGAAAGCATTATCCCAAAAGGAAAATTAGTTTTTGGACTCACGGCAGGACTTCCCGTTAATTTAGAAGGATTGATTGGCGACAGCGGAAAAATAATTGGATTGGAACATTTTGGCTACTCTGCTCCAGCGAGTGTTTTAGACCAAAAATTTGGATTCACAAGCGAAAAAGTAGCCGAAGAAATCCTCACATATATGAACGAAAGCAAATAACACGCTATATCTAAGTTGTTGAAAATTCTATTTTAAAACACCGAAAACAAACTTCTTAGCCATTCAAAAACTTTAAAAACACAATAAAACAATAAACAATATGAAATTTTTTATAGACACAGCCAATTTAAAAGACATTAAAGAAGCTAATGATTTAGGAATTCTTGACGGGGTAACTACAAATCCTTCGCTTATGGCAAAAGAAGGAATCACTGGTACCGATAACATCATTGCCCATTATGTGAAAATTTGCGAATTGGTTGACGGTGATGTTAGCGCCGAAGTAATATCCACAAATTTTGAAGGTATGGTAGCCGAAGGAGAAAAACTGGCGGCTTTACACCCACAAATTGTAGTAAAAATTCCAATGATAAAAGACGGAATAAAAGCCATAAAATATTTTTCGAATAAAGGAATCAGAACCAATTGTACATTGGTGTTTTCATCAGGGCAAGCCTTATTGGCTGCTAAAGCGGGAGCTACTTATGTCTCCCCATTCATCGGAAGATTGGATGATGTTGCTACTGATGGAATGGCATTGATTGAAGAAATCAGGTTAATTTATGATAACTACGGATACGAAACCCAAATTTTGGCCGCCTCTGTTCGCCACGTCATGCATATTATCAACTGTGCCAAAGTTGGAGCAGATGTAATAACAGGGCCATTAAGCGCAATCGAAGGATTACTAAAACACCCTTTGACAGATATTGGATTGGCCACTTTTTTAGCAGATTACAACAAAGGAAATAGTTAAGCCATACTGTTTTTAATGTTATAAAAAAAAGGAAGCTCCGTAATCGAAGCTTCCTTTTTGAGTTTTAATGCAAATCGTTTTTTACTGTTTTTGATGCAAAAACAAGAGCTAACCTTCTTTATTTCACAATAATTTTTTTAGAAATAGCCGTCGTTCCCGTGTTGATTTGAACCAAATACATGCCCGATGCTAATTTATTTTTGGATGAAAGGGTATAGGTTCCCGAATTCGCTTTTAGCTTTTGGTTTTTTATAACCGTTTGCCCAAGAAAATCAACCACTGAAACATTCAAATCACCACTAAAAGTACCTTTAGCCATAATATTGATTTCATTTTGAACTGGGTTTGGGTAAATAGCAAAGGAAGTTGCTGCCACCTCAAAATCGTTGATTGCTAATACTGTTCTAGCAGTAACCGTTGTTAAAACACCATCATAAGCCACCACAATTTCTTTCCCGACAGCAGGAACAATCTGTCCTGCAGTTACATATCCATTTACAATAGAACTGAAATCAGTACCCGTACGTTTTAGGATTAAGCTTCCTTGGTCGATTACCACTTTGGCATTGGCATGCAAATTTAAAGCAGGACTCCCCAAATCATTTTGATTAACGGTTACCGTACCCGAATGGATATTGAGTTGTCCAACAACAGTACCAATAGTCCCTTCCGTTCCTGCATTATCAACATATAAATCCCCAACTAACAGGGTTTGCCCTGCGTTAAGAATTCCGCCATCAATATTTACGGTACCGTTTGGCCCAATTACTGTTGCCCAATAGGCCTCAGCTGTTCCACCAGTATTTACATTCAAAAGACCCGTTGGGTAATAATTTCTTGTGCCAACTTCTATTTGGTAACCGCCATTTATTACTCCGCCATTATTGATATTTGCTGTTCCATTTCCTCCTGCCAATGCCCCGATAAAAATGCCTTGCCATGTATTTGTATTATTACTTATAAACGTACCTCCATTTACATTTAATGTGCCTGCTCCCTCTCTACCGAGTCTAAAAATATTGCGACAAGTAAACGTAGCTCCTGTATTAACGGTAATTGTCCCGTTTAATTTATCATTATAAAAAACATTGAAATCTGCATTTACGGTTAAACTTCCTCCAGTATTATCAAAAACACCTGGTTGCCAATCCATAGTTTGGTTGATTACCGCTGAATTTGCTACATCATGAGTTCGAACAAATTTGAATGATGAATTATCAAAAACCACAGGTCCCAAGGTGCTCGTCCAGTTTGCAGCATTGTAAAAATTGGTATCTATGGCACCCGTCCAATTGTAATCTTGCGCGTGCATATCCACGATGACACCCAAAAATAAAGCAGAAAAAGCAAGTAAAATACCTTTTCTAAAGCGTAAAGTTTTTTTCATAATGTAGTAAAAATATAAGTTAAAAATTAAAAGTGTAAAAACAACACTTTTCAAATATACAGTTTTTTTTATCACACAAATGAATTATATTTATTTTTTTATAAAAATAGTTCGAGGCTAACTATCTCTTTTTCTATTGGATACAAATAATTATTATTTAAAAAATTAGAACAAAAAAAGAAGCCTCTTTGGGAGACTTCTAGCATATTATAGGGTATCAATCTAAATTTTCTATAAATTCAAAACAAAATCGTTTAATAATTTAGCATCGTATTTTTCTTTGTCAAAGGTATAAAGGTAAGAGCCTTTTCTAGAGGACATCATATCTTTCTCGTCCAATTTGATTAAAATATCTAAGGAATTTATTTTACTAATAAAATTTCGTTTGTCTAATTCTTTGCTTAAAATGGCTTCATACAATTCTAATAGCTGACGCATGGTGAATTTTTCTGGCAAAAGTTCAAAACCAACTGGTTTGATAGAAGTTCTGTAGCGCAATCGTCGAATAGCATGGCGTAACATGGTATCGTGGTCAAAAATTAATTTGGGTGCATTGGCTACACTAAACCATTGGGCATGATAATTTTGAATTAATTCTGCATTGTGATTTTCAATATTGATTAAGGCATAATAGGCAACCGAAATGGTTCTTTCTACAGGATCCCGATCAATCTCACTGTAAGCGTGCAATTGTTCCATATAAATATCCTGAAGACCCGTATAACGATCCAAAATCCGGATGGCTGCGGAGTCTAAAACCTCCTCTTTTTTAAGAAAGCCTCCTATTAATGACCATTTCCCTTTTTCCGGTTCAAAATCTCTTTTGATTAAAAGGATTTTTAGTCCCTCATCATCAAAACCAAAAATGATACAATCTACAGCAAGTAAAACTTTGTCTGCTGTGGTATAACTATTTAACATCCTTACTCTTTTTTTTCACGGTAAATATAACAACTTCCTTAAAAGTTTCATAATATATTAATGTGGATTTTACACTTCGTCAGATTAGTCAGAGAAAAACACCTTCTTTAAAACTATCAAATCCTTTTTTAAATAATTGATTAAAAATTACTGCTTCCCAATTATATGCAAAAAAGAAAAAGCATTTTGAGATAAAAATAGCATTCTCCAAAGTCTCTGTTTAGCAATTAAATCCTTTTTTTTTGATTTCAAACGTTTTACACTACCGAAAACGTTTGAAATGAATTTTAAAAGTAGTTTTTATAGTACAAAAAACATTGATAAAATTTTGAAATAACAACTTTAACAGTCCTTTTTGGGTAAAAAATTCGATCATTTTAATTTTTTTTTACTCTTTTTTTAAGAAAGTTTTTTTACATAAATGTTCACTTTTTCATTTAAAAACTACGCTTTTAACTAAATAAAATGCAAAAAAGCATCTTTTTTTAAAAAAAGTACAATATTTAAATGTGTATTTTACACTTAATTTGCAAAATGTGTTTTTTTAAATCATTTTTTTTATGGTATTAATTTGTTTTTGTGGATTTTTTTTAATTAAATTTACAAATGTAAAACACACACTTATAATTAACCATAATAAAAACAATATGATAACAACCAAACAATTATTTTTTTATTGCCACTTTTTATTACCAAAAAGAGAATGGCTCTTAGCAATAGTAATGATGCTATTTTCTTCTTATACTATTTCAGCACAAAATGATAAAACGATTACCGGAATTGTAACTTCCGAAAAAGATGCATTACCAATGCCAGGTGTTAATGTTTTAATTAAAGGAACAAAAACAGTTGTTGTAACTGGATTTGGTGGTGAATATGAAATAAAAGCTTCCGCAAATGACATTCTTGTTTTCTCTTACATAGGCTCTACTAATAAAGAGGTAACTGTAGGTAATCAAACTAAAATTAACGTTGCCTTAAATGAGGATGTTAATAAACTTGATGAAGTAGTCGTTATTGGATACGGAACACAAAAGAAATCTGACCTTTCGGGCTCGGTTGGTGTTGTAAACATGGAATCTGCCAAAAAAACAGTAACCTATGATGCTGCAAAAATGCTTCAGGGACAAGTTGCTGGTGTTACAGTACAATCATCTGGTGAGCCAGGTGGGTTTGTAAACATTAAAATTAGAGGACTTAACTCTTTTAGCAACAACAATCCACTTTTTGTAATTGACGGAATGATCGTAGATGCTCCATTTGATTTTGCCCCTGGCGATATCGAGTCCATGCAAGTACTTAAAGATGCTTCATCAGCAGCTATTTACGGTGTTCGTGGTGCTAATGGTGTTGTCATTATTACAACCAAAAAAGGAAAATCAGGAAAACTAGCCATTAAATACAAATCACTTGTAGGTTTTCAAAATGTGGCTAAAAAATGGTCCGTAACAGATAGAGTTGGATACCAAACAATCACTAGTGCTGCTGAAGCAAATGCTGGATTAAGCATTGCTCCCGGAAATGACCCTAATAACAGCTCTTACATTAATAATGTAAATACAAATTGGCAAGATGCTGCTTATGAGACTGGTGTTATAGAAAACCATTCGTTAGCTTTTAATGGTGGTGCTGAAGAATTGGCTTATAATATGAATATGGATTATTTCAAGAATACTAGTTATATCAAATCGCCACAAGATTATGAAAGATTGTCTATGAATATGAATTTGAATGGGAAAAAAGGAAAATTCAAATACGGTACTAAAATAGGATTTACACAATCTGACAAAGAAAACTTCAACAGTTATGTAGGAGAGACTGCAATTGCTGCTTTGGTAGGAGCTATTCCAACCATGCCAGTTTATGACGAAAACAGATTAGGAGGATATGGTGGAACAACCAACTTGACACAAAGAGCTATCTCACTTAACGTTATCGGATTTAATAATTTAATCACAAATACTGGAAAAAGAGACCGTTTCATTGGTAATATCTGGGGTGAATATGAAATTGTTAAAGGATTAAAATATAAAATCGATGCTAGTTTTGACCGTTTGGACTATCAAAACCGAAAATTTGTTCCACAAAGTGATTTAGGTTGGTATTATATCACTACTAAAGAAGAAGCTTCTCTAGATGTTTCAACGGGTAGCGAAACTAAAACTTTCTTAAATAATTTGTTAACCTATTCATTAGATGTTAAAAAACATAAATTTGATGTTCTTGCAGGTTGGGTTCAAGAAAGCAAAGATTATTACAACCATTGGTCAAGAGGTGTAGGATATGATTCAGGTGAAATTAGTCATTTAGAATATGCAGATGATACAAGCACTGGCGAATCTGAAACTACAATTAAAGGCGCTTCATACATAAGCAGAATCAATTACTCTTTTGACGATCGTTATTTGTTTCAAGCCAACTTTAGACAAGATAAATCATCTTTATTTAGCGAAAATTACAATACTGCAAATGCCTACTCTTTCTCAGGAGCTTGGAAATTGAGCAATGAAAAATTCATTCATTTACCAGAATGGATTAACACTGTCAAATTAAGAGGTAGTTATGGTAAATTAGGAAACAACACTATTTCTCCATATTTCTTCGCTACAACAATCAATAGTTTTGCGGGTTATGATTTCAATAACCAATTAGCTCCAGGAACAACAGTTGTAAGTTCTTACGATCCAAATGTACATTGGGAAGACAACAAAACTACAGATGTAGCACTTGAACTTGGAATGCTGAACAACGATTTACAGTTTACAGCTGAATATTATGTAAAAAATTCCACGAATCTTTTAATTGGTGTTCCATTACCGTATTCTACAGGTGCTTTTCCTGCAAGTATTACAACAAATGCTGGTGCAATGAGAAATAAAGGTTTTGAATTTGCTGCAAGTTATAACAACAATCATCATGCTTTCAAATATAACATTTCAGCCAATTTAGGGACTTTGAAAAATGAAGTATTAAAAATTGGTATCAATGGAAATCCAATCTATGGTGCTGCTTCAAAAACAGAAGTGGGAAGATCAATGGGTGAAATTTATGCTTATGAAACGGATGGGATTTTCCAAAGTGCTGCCGAAATTGCTGCCGCTCCAACACAAACAAATGCTGGAATTGGAGATATTAAATTCAAAGACATCAATGGAGATGGTATGATTAGTGATCTTGATAGAACTTTTCAAGGAGTTACAATTCCAAAATACAGTTATGGTATGAACTTTAGTGGTTCTTATAAAAACTGGGATATCTCTATGTTTTGGCAAGGTAGCGGTGGAAACAAAGTTTTCAACAGCATCTACCGTAATTTAATGGCGGGACAATATGGTAACCACAGTACAGATATGCTAAATTATTGGACTCCTACCAATACAAATACTAATGTACCTCGTCCAATTATTGGTGATCCAAATGCGAACGGAAGAGACTCTAACCGATTCATTGAAAAAGGAGACTACCTAAAATTACAAACTATGGAAATTGGATATGAAATTCCAGTTCCTGCCAAAAGTTTTGTTCAAAAAGCAAAAGTGTATGTAAATGGGCAAAACCTATTCACTATTACTAAATATAAAGGAGGGGATCCTGATTTTAATAGCAACGACGGATCGTTCTCAAGAGGATATGACGGAGGTTCTTTTCCAAATCCTAGAACTGTCTCTTTAGGACTTGAAGTAAATTTTTAAAATTAGCAAAACCAATTAAAAACGAATCAAAATGAAATATAATATATTTAATTATCTAGCTGGTTTCTTTGCACTAGCAATTGTAACAACAAGTTGTGTTAACAATGAAGATTTAGTTCAGCTTGACCCTAATAATAATGCCGTGGATTCCTTCTGGAAAACAGATGATGACGCTATAAAAGGGGTAAATGCTGCTTACGGAAGTTTACTTACCGATGGAACTTATATGAGAAGTACTCCTTTATTATTAGATTTAAAAGGAGATGACACAAGAAGTAATAGTCCATGGGATGCGATGTATAATGTAGGTCGTTTTAACTCAAATGTTTCTAATTCTGCCATATATGGTTGGGCTTATGAAACGTACTATCAAGGTATTTATCGTGCCAATCAAGTACTTACCAATGTGCCAAATATTGCTATGACTGATGCTGCACTTAAAAACAGAATTCTTGGACAAGCCTATTTCTTGAGAGGATTGTATTTATTTCATGCGGTAAATTTATTTCAAAATGTACCCGTACCAACAGAAATTGCTGCTTTCTACCCACAAAAAACAAATGAAGAAGGTTGGGCTCAAGTGATTGCTGATTTCAAAGCGGCAGCTGATTTGCTTCCAACAACCTATGACAATGTAACTGGTTTAGATGCAGGCCAAAAAGGTCGCGCTACAAAAGGAGCTGCGTTAGGATATTTAGGAAAAGCTTATTTGTTTACCAAAGACTTTACAAATGCAAAAACAACTTTCAAACAAGTTATTGATTTGGGTGTTTATTCATTAGTATCCAATTACCGTGATAACTTTACAGACACAAACGAAAACAACTCAGAATCACTATTCGAAGTACAATTCAGTAGAGCTGCTGGTGGTGTAGATTTAGGTTGGGGTGGCGCTCCCGCTTCAGGATGGGGAAAAACATCTGCAAGAGCAATTACTTATGCACCAAGAGCATTCGGATGGACAGATGTTAACCCAACTAGAACCTTATTCAATGAATTTCACGATGAATTAACAACATCAGGTGCAGTTGACCCTCGTTTGGACGCAACCATGTTTTATAACAAACCAGGTGGTATGCAACTTTATGGCCAGGATTTTGCAACTTTCTATGCTAATAACCCATCCGATTTAAACAATTTATTTTGTAGAAAATACGAAAACTCAGATGGAAATTATGCTAATGAATTTGATTGGCGTTCTGGAATCAATGAGCGTATTTTAAGATATGCTGATATCTTGTTGATGTATGCAGAATGTTTGAATGAAACAGGAGATACACCCGGTGCATATACTTATATTCAAATGGTTAGAAGTCGCGCAGGATTGCCTAACTTGAGCACTGCAAAACCAGGATTAAGTCAAGAAGGAATGAGAGACCAAATTGGACATGAAAGATTCTTAGAATTCCCTCTTGAAGGACACCGTTTTGACGATATTCGTAGATGGGGATGGTTACAAAACCCAACAAAATTAGCTTGGTTAAAATCTAGAGATGATGAGTTTAACTCGTATGCAGCAGGAAGAGAGTTTTTCCCAATACCACAATTAGAAATGGATAACAATCCGGGAACCATTCAAAACAGTGGTTATTAATACCATTTAAGTTAGTTAGTTAGCATTTTTTAATATCATGTGGTAAGCTTTCAATAGTTTACCATGTGATATTATAAATTAAAATCAATATGAAAAAAGCCTTATTAATCTTATTTATTTTTACTTTTTGTAATCAAACCAGTTTTGCACAAAAAGAAACAACAGTACTTACTATAAAAAATACTGTAAATGCTCCTATTATCAACAAAAATATCTACGGTCATTTTGCTGAACATTTGGGAAGGTGCATTTATGGAGGGTTTTATGTGGGGGATACCTCAAAAATTGCCAATACAGATGGCGTTCGTAATGATATTATTGATGCTTTAAAAAAATTAAAAATTCCAAATCTACGCTGGCCTGGAGGCTGTTTTGCAGACACCTACCACTGGAAAGACGGGATTGGACCAAAAGAAAACAGACCAACCATGGTCAACAAATGGTGGGGTGGCGTTACCGAAGACAATAGCTTTGGTACACATGACTTTTTGAACTTATGCGAAGTATTGGGTGCAGAACCCTATCTTTCAGGAAATGTTGGTAGTGGAACCGTACAAGAACTTGCAGACTGGGTACAATATGCCAATTTTGGTGGTAAAAGCCCCATGAGCGATTTGCGTAAAGAAAATGGAAGAACGGCTCCTTGGAAAGTAAAAATCTGGGGAATTGGAAACGAAGCCTGGGGTTGTGGTGGTAATATGAAACCCGATTATTATGCTGATGAATATAGAAAATATGCTACATTCATGTCTGATTGGGAAAACACAGGTGGATTGATGCGTATAGCTTCTGGAGCTAGTGATGCCGATTACAACTGGACCGAAACCTTAATGAAAAATATTCCAGGAAATATGTTGGGTGGTGTTGCCATGCATCATTATTCCGTAATCGAATGGAATAAAAAAGGCGATGGAGTCGATTTTACCGAAGGGCAATATTTCACTACTATGAAAGAGGCTTTAAAAATGGATGAACTCATCACTAACCATGCTGCCATTATGGACAAATACGATCCTGAGCAAAAAATTGCCTTAGTTGTAGATGAATGGGGAGGCTGGTATGATGTAGAAAAAGGAACAAATCCTGGATTCTTGTACCAACAAAATACCATGAGAGATGCTGTTTTAGCTGGTGCAACTCTTAATATTTTTAACAACCATGCTAACAGAGTTCGTATGGCTAACTTAGCACAATGTGTCAATGTTCTACAAGCTGTTATCCTAACCGATAAAGCCAAAATGATTTTGACTCCAACCTACCACGTTATGCAATTGTATAGTGTTCATCAGGATGCGCAACTATTACCTATTACTATACAATCCCCTGTTTATACCTATAATGGCGAAACACTTCCTGCTTTGTCAGCTTCGGCATCCAAAGACAAAATGGGATTAGTACATATTTCTCTTGTAAATATTGATTCTAAAAAAGAAAACACAGTAGAAATTGACCTTAATGAGCTTGGAATCAAATCCGTATCTGGTCAAATCATAGCGTCATCAAAATTGCAAGATTTCAATTCATTTGATAATCCAACAAAAATTCAACCCATCGCTTTCAAAGGGTTTGAAATAAAAAAAGGAAAACTAAAAATTACAATCCCTGCATTTTCTGTAGTTGTTTTAGAAGGCAAATAAAAAACACGATAATGAAAAAATCAAGACACCTTTCAACATTAGTATTGTTAGCAACCAGCTTTATGATAGCGGTTACTGTTAGTAGTTGTTCTGGCGAAGATCCTTCCCCAACGCCAACACCGACACCAACCCCTACGCCAACGCCTACTCCAACACCCACATTTGCTGGGCCAACTTATCCCGATAATTACTCGGCTATTTCCTCTTGGAATACACGTTCCCAATGGAATTTGGCTAATGTACACGATCCTTCTGTTGAAAAGTGTGGCGACTATTATTATATGTATCAAACCGATGCTTCTTATGGTGGTGCCGCAGATGGGCACGGACATTTTCCATACAGACGCTCCAAAGATTTAATTACTTGGGAATACATGGGTGCTGCAATGACTGAAGCCCCTTCTTGGGTAAAAGACTCTTTGAACAACAAAAGAGCTCGTATGATTCCTGCTTTACCAGCTATTACCAATCCAAGTTATGGCTATTGGGCTCCTTACATCAAAAAAGTGGGCGATAAATACCGCATGTATTACTGCATTGTCGTGACTGAACCAATTATTGGAACTGATTACAATACGTCTTGGTCCGAAAGAGCCTTCATTGGCCTTGCAGAATCCGATGATTTAGCCACAAATGTTTGGGTAGATAAAGGAATGGTGGTTTGCTCAGAACCCGATGGCGTAAAAAGTTATGTCCGAAATGGTGGAAATGATTGGGAAGCTTATTTTAAATTCAATGCCATCGACCCTACATTTATAATCACACCTGAAGGAGAACACTATTTAATTTATGGCTCATGGCATTCTGGAATTGCAGCCTTAAAATTAAATCCTACTACTGGAAAACCAGATCAATTAAAAACAATAAGCGATTATGGGACTCGCATCGCTACTCGTAACAGAACCAGTCGCTGGCAAGGATCAGAAGGACCTGAAATTATGTACAACGAAAACACGGGCTACTATTACCTCTTTATGGCGTATGACGGACTTGATGTTCCGTACAATACTCGTGTTGCCCGTTCAAAAAACATTATGGGACCTTATCTAGGAATTGATGGAGCCGATGTGACTAGTGGAGCCGAGGCCTGGCCAATGCTAACACATCCTTATTCGTTTAACAATCATACGGGCTGGGTTGGTTTTTCACATTGCTCTATATTTCAAAATCCTGAAACTAAAGAATGGTTTTATGCCTCACAAGCGCGTTTACCCGAAGGTGTGCCTGGAATTAACGTCTCTAATGCCATCATGATGGGTCAAGTTAGAGCTATTCAATGGACCGAGGATGGCTGGCCAACTGTAGCACCTGAACGCTATGCTGGAGTACCAATAACAACAATCTCTGACGCCTCATTCATAGGAACTTGGGAACAAATTACAATGAATTACCAATACAAAGTCATCCAAAAATCAGCAACCATCTATTTAACCGCTGACAAAAAAGTAAGTGGAGGCGCTACTGGAACCTGGTCGTATGATAGCACCAATAAAACACTAACTGTCAATGGCGTAAAATGCAAAGTAAGTGATGCCTGGGATTGGGAAAGAGCCACCAGAAGAGTAACCTTAACTTATTCAGGACATACTTCAGCTGGACTACCAGTTTGGGGTAAAAAAATTGACTAATCTGAAAAATAAAGATGCCTTTTTTATCCATTTAAAAAAGGCATTTATTACAAATAAAACATTCTTTTCATTCTTTTACAGTACCTAAAAATGAAAAATACCCTTATCGCTTTATCGCTTCTGATTTTATTATCCTCTTGCAAAACTATCAAACAAGATCAAGGTACGGCTTCCGCCAATGAAAAAAACACAAATACAACAGCAGCAATAAACAACCCCGTTATCAAAGACAAGTATTCAGGAGACCCCGCCGCTTTAGTATACAAAGACAAAGTCTACCTCTATGCTGGTCATGATGAAGCGCCAAACGATTTCAATTTTTATAAAATGAACGAATGGCTGGTATATTCCTCCTCGGATATGGTACATTGGCAAGAACATCCTGTACCACTAAAGGTAAGCGATTTTGCTTGGGCAACATCCGATGCTTGGGCGGCTCAAGTCATTGAACGCAATGGAAAATTCTATTGGTATGTAACCGTTTCGCACGGAACAATCAACGGAAAAGCTATTGGAGTTGCTGTTTCTGATAGCCCAACTGGCCCTTTCAAAGATGCCTTAGGAAAAGCACTTGTCACCAATGACATGACTACCCAAACCAAAATTGATTGGGATGATATTGACCCAACTGTCATGATTGATGATGATGGTCAAGCCTATTTATTCTGGGGAAATTCCGTTTGTCATTATGCCAAATTAAAAGCCAATATGGTCGAATTGGATGGCCCGATTCAAACCATTGATTTGCCTAATTATACCGAAGCTCCATGGATTCACAAAAAAAAGGATTGGTATTACCTGTCCTATGCCTATCAATTCCCTGAAAAAATAGCCTATGCCATGAGTAAATCCATCAACGGCCCATGGGAATTCAAAGGTATTTTAAATGAATTAGCTGGGAATTCAAACACCAATCATCAAGCCATTATTGAATTCAAAGGAAAAGATTATTTCATTTATCACAATGGCGCGACGCAACCCAATGGAGGCAGTTTCAGAAGATCCGTTTGTATTGATCGTTTGTTTTACAATGAAGATGGTACCATGAAACGGGTAATCATGACATCCGAAGGGATAACAGAATAGCCCATTTTCAGTCTGCAGAAGCGCAATAAAAATAAACAATCCAACTTATATTTCCCTAAATAACTTATAGGGTTTAAAAATTGAAAAAATAAGCATGAAATTACATCAAAAAATAAAACCTCTTTTCTTCTTATTCATCCTAACGGCTTCCGTTTGGGCGCAAGACATAACCGTTCATGACCCTGTTATGATTAAGCAAAAAGACACTTATTATTTATACTGTACAGGAAAAGGAATTAGCGTATTCAGTTCCAAAGATTTAAAAAACTGGACGCCAGAACCTGCCATATTCAAAGAAAGACCAGTTTGGGTAGCTACAGTTGTACCTGATTTTGACAACCATATTTGGGCACCAGATGTTTCTTTTCACAATAACACCTATTATTTGTATTATTCGGTTTCCGCTTTCGCAAAAAATACCTCGGCAATTGCTTTGGCTACGAATACCACTTTAGACCCAAAAGACCCCGCTTATAAATGGGTCGATCACGGCATAGTCATCCAATCCATTCCCAACCGAGATATGTGGAATGCTATTGACCCGAATTTAACATTTGATGACAACAACACTCCTTGGTTAGCTTTTGGCTCCTTTTGGAATGGATTAAAAATGGTGAAATTAAATGCCGATTTAAAATCAATTGCACAACCTCAAGAATGGTACACTATTTCCAAAAGAAAAAGAACCTTCGAATTAGCAGATACCGATCCTGGAGATGGCGCTTTGGAAGCTCCTTTTATTTTCAAAAAAAATGATTTTTATTACCAATTCCTTTCTTGGGATTTGTGTTGCCGAGGCGAAAAAAGCACCTATAAAGTTGTTATTGGACGCTCCAAAAATATTACGGGTCCTTATCTAGACAAAGAAGGAAAAGCATTAACCGAAGGCGGGGGTTCTATACTAATTCAAGGAAACGAAAACTGGTATGGAGCGGGGCATAACAGTGCATACACGTTTGACGGAAAAGATTATATCATCTATCATGCCTATAACGCCAAACAAAATGGAAGACCTGTACTTCAAATTAAACAAATGCAATGGGATGCTGATTTGTGGCCTGTTATTGAACCTTTAAATTAAAAAAAGCAGTCAAAATGATTTTTATCAAAAAAACAATACTAACATTTTCTCTATTAATGACCCTATATGGACATAGTCAGCAGCTGTCCAAAAAAACGAATATTACAAAAAAATCAGGCTATAGCATCACTCCTATAAACATTAAAAATGTAAAACTAACCGATGCTTTTTGGTTGCCAATAATAAAAAAAGTACAAGAAAAAACCATCGAATATGCCATTCAAAAATGTGAAGAGGAAGGTCGCTTGGACAACTTTTTAATAGCGGGAGGCAAAATGGAAGGAACGGTAAAAGGTCAAATGCCCTTTGATGATACCGATGTTTATAAAATAATTGAAGGGGCTTCAAATACCTTAATAAGCGAACCCAATCCAAAACTCGAAATTTTGTTAGATTCTCTTATTGGCATCATTAAAGTGGGACAGGAAAAAGACGGGTATTTAACCACTTGGAGAACCATCAATCCCGCTAAACCACCAGCACCATGGGTTCCTGTAATAGTAGGAAAACGTTGGGAGTCGTTACAAATCAGTCATGAGTTATACAATTCTGGACACCTAATTGAAGCTGCTGTTGTACATTATCAAGCTACTGGAAAAAGAAATTTCTTGGACATTGCCCTCAAAAATGCTGATATGTTAGTTCAAACTTTTGGCGACAATCCAAACCAAGTTCAGGGCGTTCCCGGTCATCAAATTGTAGAAACTGGTTTGATAAATCTCTATCAAATCACTCATAATAAAGCGTATTTAAATCTGGCAAAATACTATTTGGACAACCGAGGAAACCCAAAAAACCATTCATTATACGGCGCATACGCACAAGATGACATTCCTGTTATACAACAAAAAGAAGCCGTAGGTCATGCCGTACGAGCCGTTTATATGTATGCTGGAATGACCGATATTGCTGCAATTGAAAACAATAAAAACTACCTCGATGCTGTAAATAAATTATGGACTAATGTGGTTACTAAAAAAATGTACATCACTGGTGGCATCGGTTCAAAACCCGAAGGAGAAGCTTTTGGAGAGAATTACGAATTGCCCAATCTTACCGCTTATAACGAAACTTGCGCCGCAATTGGCGATGTATATTGGAACCATCGATTGCACAATTTAACCGGAAATTCTGATTATTTTGATGTCATTGAGCGCTCTTTATACAATGGATTAATTTCTGGATTATCGTTAGACGGAAAGAAATTCTTTTACCCAAATGCCCTTGAATCAGATGGAATTTACAAATCAAACAGAGGCTCTTGTACCCGCCAATCTTGGTTTGATTGTTCCTGCTGTCCTACCAACTTAATCCGTTTTATCCCTTCCATTCCCGGATTAATCTATTCTAAAAGCAAAGACGTGCTGTATGTCAATTTATACGCTTCCAATACCGCAAAAATAACATTGGATAAAACCGATTTGACAATTTCACAACAAACCAATTATCCTTGGGACGGAAAAGTAACTCTTACTGTTTCTCCTAAAAAAGAAAGCGAATTCACCATCAAATTAAGAGTTCCTGGCTGGGCAAGAAATCAAGTTTTGCCGGGCGATTTATACCATTATAAAAGTACCGCTTCCGCAAAAGTTACGCTAGCCATAAACGGAAAACGATTCGGTTATAGCGATGCTAACGGATACATCAGCATTACCAGAAAATGGAAAAAAGGAGACCTCCTAAAACTCGATTTCCCAATGGAAGTAAAAGAAGTGGTAACCAATACTAAAGTAGAGGGCAACCGTGGAAAAGTAGCTTTAGAATACGGTCCTATAGTATATGCTGTTGAAGAAATTGACAATGCAAACCATTTTGACAAAATCACAATTGATGCTAATGACGCTTTCAAAGTAACCAAAGAAAACGACCTTTTAGAAGGTGTAAATACCATCCAAACCCAAAAATTAAAAGCCATTCCTTATTATTCTTGGTCGAATAGAGGCGTTGGAAAAATGAAAGTCTGGATTGATTATAAAGAGTAAAAAAGAGAATGACAGTAAGAAGAAACAGCTGTTTTTGAATAGGAATAAAAATAAATATCAAATTGGCTTTAGCCAAAACGCATGTAATTTTGGCTAAAGCCAATGAATACAATTGCAAATTTCAAACCCTCTAGCTAAAGCAGGAGGCAATTAAAAAAATGAAACCTTAAACAAATAGGACAATGAAACCCAATTTAATCACCAAAATAACCCTTTGCGGGCTGCTACTAAATGGGATTTACACCCATGCACAACAAACAAATCTCGAAGTAAATACCAGCAAAACCATTACCAAAATTCAGCCTACCATGTATGGCGTATTTTTTGAAGACATCAACTTTGCTGCCGATGGCGGTTTGTATGCTGAAATGGTCAAAAACCGTTCGTTCGAATTTGAAACACCACTTATGGGTTGGACACAACCCAACAGCGACACGCATTCGTTCAACAAACAATCCGGTATTGCCACGACTATTAAAGTATTGGAAAACAAAACCAATCCTAATTTTTGCCGCGTGCTTATCAATGATGACAAAGGATTTGAAATGATAAACGAAGGATTCCGTGGTATGGGAATCAAGAAAGAGGCCCAATACAATCTTTCGCTAAAAGCGGCCAACCCAAGCGGAAACATCAAAAAAATTATCATCCAGTTTATTGGCAAAGACAAAAAAATCTTAGGCGAAACCAGTATCACTCCTACTGCTAAAGATTGGCAAAACTACACCGCTGCTTTTACCGCAACACAAACCGAAGCCAAAGCACAATTAAAAATCACTTTTCAAGGAACTGGAACGATTGATTTGGATATGATTTCTTTATTTCCAGAAGATACTTGGAACCACAGAAAAAACGGTTTACGCAAAGACATTGTGCAATTATTGTATGATATGAAACCCGGATTTTTACGTTTTCCAGGAGGTTGTATCGTTGAGGGAAGAACATTAGCACAACGCTATCAATGGAAAAAAACAGTGGGTGATGTGGACAAAAGAGAAACTTTAATCAACCGTTGGAATACCGAATTTGCACACAAACCTGCTCCCGATTATTTCCAAACGTTTGGATTGGGATTTTATGAGTACTTCCAACTTTCCGAAGACATTGGGGCAGCACCACTACCTATATTAAGTTGCGGTATGGCTTGTCAGTTCAATACTGGCGAATTGGTGCCATTAGCCGAATTAGATCCTTATGTGCAAGATGCTTTGGACTTAATTGAATTTGCAAACGGTGACACCACTACTCCTTGGGGTAAAGTTCGTGCGGATATGGGACATCCAAAACCATTTAATTTAAAACACATTGGCGTTGGAAACGAACAATGGGGACCTCAATATATCGAAAGATTCAAGGTTTTTGAAAAAGCCATAAAAGACAAATATCCAACGATGATTATTGTTTCTGGAGCAGGACCTTTCCCTGATGGCGATTATTTTGATTACGGGATGCAAGAATTGAAAAAACTAAATGCTGAAATCGTGGACGAACATTATTATAAAAATCCAAAATGGTTTAGAGATAATGTAACCCGTTATGACAATTACGACCGCAAAGGTCCTAAAGTATTTGCTGGAGAATATGCTGCCCAAAGCGTAGCCATTGCCAGTCCCGACAACAAAAACAATTGGGAATGTGCCTTTTCTGAAGCTGCTTTTATGACCGGTCTGGAACGCAATGCCGAAGTGGTTTACCTTACCTCCTACGCTCCTTTGATGGCGCATGCCGAAGCTTGGCAATGGACACCCGATATGATATGGTTCAACAATCTCGAAGCCTACGGGTCCGCCAATTATCAGGTGCAAAAATTATTTGCTAATAATAAAGGAACTGATTTATTAGCCATCACCAAAGACGGAAAACCCGTAATTGGACAAAATGATTTGTTTGCATCAGTAGTAAAAGATGCGACTACCAAAGAAGTAATTATAAAGCTAGTCAACACAGCTGCAACTGCACAAGAAGTAACCATTGATTTAAAAGGAAGCAAATTACAATCAAAGGGAACTGTTATTACACTAACTAGCCCTAATCTAGACGATGAAAATTCTTTTGCAAACCCTAAAAAAATAAGCCCTACAGAAAGCCCATTCTTATTGAAAGGAAGCAAAGCCCAGACTAGTCTTCCTGCCTATTCTGTGACCGTTTTAAAATTAAAAATGAAATAATCGCAATAGAATAAATGCATAGTAAACATTTGTTTTCTAATTCAGACCTAAACAACTGTTTTTATGCCATTTTAATAAAAATTATAAGGCGAAATTAAATTAAGTGTTTTTTATACACTTATAAAATAAATAAACTATATTTGTAATTATTTAAAAAGATTTTTGGGATGAAAAATTATGTTATAGGATTAGATTACGGAACAGATTCTGTTCGAGCAATGTTAATAGATACGGAAAATGGACAAGAATTAGCATCAAATGTTTGTCAATACAAGCGTTGGGCCACCAAAGAATATTGTAACGCCGCTATCAATCAATTCCGTCAGCATCCATTAGACCATATCGAAGGACTCGAAAGCACCATAAAATATGTAGTTGAAAATAGCAAAGTAGATCCTTCATTGATACGAAGCATTTGTGTTGACACCACGGGATCTTCTCCTGTTCCTGTTACCGAAGATGGAACACCATTAGCTTTAACCAAAGGTTTTGAGCACAATCCAAATGCCATGATGATTCTTTGGAAAGACCATACTGCTATTAACGAAGCCAACGAAATCAATGAACTTTCAGCCAATTGGGGTGGAGAAAATTTTACCAAATATGTAGGTGGAATTTATTCATCAGAATGGTTTTGGGCAAAAATTTTACACATAACCCGACAAGACGAAGCCGTAAAAAATGCCGCTTACACTTGGATGGAACATTGTGATTTGATGACCTATTTGTTGATTGACAATAAAGATTTAAAATCATTCAAAAGAAGCCGTTGTGCTGCAGGACATAAAGCCATGTGGCACGCAGATTGGAACGGATTGCCGCCTGAAGAATTCCTAGGGCAATTGCACCCTTATCTGGCTGCACTTCGTGGAAAATTATACGATGAAACCTATACTTCTGACCTTGTAGCAGGAAAATTAAGCTCAGAATGGGCCACCCGTTTAGGGCTTACAACCGATACTATAATTGCTGTTGGAACTTTTGATGCACATTCTGGTGCAGTAGGAGCTAAAATTGAAGAAAATACATTGGTTCGCGTAATGGGAACCTCAACCTGTGATATCATTATAGACTCCAAAGAAGCTATTGGAACAAAAACCGTTCGTGGTATCTGCGGACAAGTAGATGGTTCTGTAATTCCTGGTTTTATTGGTTTAGAAGCTGGACAATCTGCTTTTGGTGATTTATTGGCTTGGTACAAAGAGTTACTCTTATGGCCAACCGATCATTTATTAGCCACTTCTACCCTCTTGACAGACGAACAAAAAGTACAATTAAAATCGGAAATCAGTGATAATTTAATCATCCAATTAACCGCCGAAGCAGAAAAAATTCCATTATCCGAAAGTGTTCCAATTGCCTTAGACTGGATTAACGGAAGACGAACTCCCGATGCCAATCAGGAAATAAAAAGTGCCATATCAAATTTATCTTTAGGTACAAAAGCACCTCATTTATTCAAATCATTGGTGAATGCTATCTGTTTTGGATCTAAAAAAATTGTTGATCGTTTTGAAGAAGAAGGCGTGAAAATCGACAGCGTTATTGGAATTGGTGGCGTGGCGAGAAAATCACCATATATCATGCAAACCTTAGCGAATGTATTGAATAAACCTATCAAAATCGCTGCTTCAGACCAAACACCCGCTTTGGGAGCAGCCATTTATGCAGCCGTTGCAGCCGGAATTTATCCAACTGTAATTGAAGCTAGTCAAAAAATGGGAAGCGATTTTGATGGCGAATATTTTCCACAATTAGACAAAGTAGCGGCTTACAATAAACTACTGTTGGCCTACGAACAATTGAGTCATTTTGCAGATCCATCCTTAAAAAAAGTACAACATGAGCAGTATGTATA
>CANEXR010000009.1 GCA_947443815.1 Flavobacteriaceae bacterium
ATTTGTATTGGATTGCTTAAAGAAAGCGGTCTTGTATAAATTAATATTACTTTTTAAAGTCTTTTTTTATAAAACTACAATTGTTCTTTTTAGGAATAAAAGTCTTATCAATTTTAAAATGAGGTATTTTTTGATGCTTAAATGAAATTCAGTTTGAATCTTAGGTTTGTTTGTTGATTTTAACAACTGTGCAAGCTTGTTTCTAGTTCTAATATACTACTTTAGAGTATTCTTTTCTGTAAATAGTTAAGAAATAACTAATTATAGCTTGAAATATGGAATATAGCCTCGGGTCTTTCTATCGGTTATCTTGTTTTTTTAAAAGAAACTTATTTTTGAAGATTTGTTTTTTACTTTTTTTTACAATTCCTCAAATTCAGTTTGCTCAAGTTAAAAAACCAAAAATCGCATTGGTTTTAAGCGGTGGTGGAGCCAAAGGAATAGCGCATATACCCGTTATGCAGGCGCTAGATTCTTTGGGAATTGTTCCTGATTTAATAATAGGAACTAGTATGGGAAGTGTTGTGGGAGGTATGTATGCTATGGGTTATTCTGGAGACAGTATTGCTAAAATTGCCAATAACGCTCATTGGAATGATTTACTTGGAGGTAGAATTTCTTTGACCAACGTAAGTGTTGAAGAAATGAGCGAATTCAACAGATATTTAATTGATATTGATGTTAAAAATTATAAGCCTATAATCAAATCCTCTTTATTGAATGATCAAAATTTAAGAGAATTTTTATCACTAACCACCTATCCCGTATACAATGTTTCGAACTTTGATAACTTGTCCATTCCCTTTAGAGCCGTTACCACCGATATTGTAAATGGCAAGTTAATAGTACTTGATAAAGGATCTTTAAGTTTAGCCATGCGAGCAAGTATGTCTATTCCGGGAGTTTTTAAGGCAATTCCGTACCAAAACACCTTGCTGGTTGATGGGGGGATTTTAGACAATTTCCCAACAGATATTGCAAAGAGTATGGGAGCCGATATTATTATTGGTAGTGATGTAGGTGACGAAAATATGACGGTAGAAAAGTTAGAGAAACTTTCTTCCTTGATTTTTCAAGCGACAATGCTTGCTAGTAATTTGAAGAATGCTGAAAATAAAAAATTGTGTAATATTTTGATGAGTCATTATCCCAATTTAACCTATTCAACAGGGGATTTTCAAGCGAGTAAAGAAATTTATAAACAAGGAAAAATAGCCACCAATCAAAACTTGCCTGCTCTTATTGCTTTGGCTGAAAAACTAAAACAATATCCTCAAAGGCAACATAAATTACCTACTGTTGTAAATGAATTTCAATTAGATTCTATAATTTATAAAAATATTAGCACAGGCAATCTTAATCTTGTTAAGAATAGAGCGAATATTAAACCTTTTCAAAAATATACTAGCAAAGACATTGTAGAGGGAATTGATAGGGCGATGGGAACCAACTTATTCAATCAAATTACATATAATGCGGTTGTCAATGAGGACAAAATAGTATTAGAATTAAATGGTTCAGAATATTATAGAAACCAAATGAAAGCCTCAATACATTTTGATAGCTTTAGGGGTTTTGGCGCTATTTTGAATTATACTGGAAGAAATCTTTTAGGGGAGTCTTCTCGAGTTTTAGTTAGTTTAGATATTGCGGAGCAACCTAGATTTCGTTTGCAATACCAAAAGATTTTTGGCGAAGAAAAAAATTGGTGGTGGCGATCTGAAATCTATGGGCATCAATTAACTCAGGATGTTACTATCAACAGAAAAACAGTAGACAATATTCGATACAATGCTCTTCATTTTGTCAATCAGATAAATAGAAACATAAATGCATTAAAAAGTTATGTAGGAGTAGGTTTAGACTATAATTATACTCATTTGTTTCCCAAACAAGCTGCTGGATTTAGCACTATTTTTAGATTAAGTAGCTATTATCTAAATCAAATTGACGTACATGCAAGTTATACTTATAATGACTTGAACAAAGTATTTTTTGCTACAAATGGGACAAAGTTAAAAGCTGTTTTTAGCCGTTCTTTAGTTCAGGATATTGATGTAAATTTTGCGGTATCAGATTTGCCAAATTATAGTGGTTCTACTAATGGTTTTACAAAGTTAAGTATTGATTATGAAAAAAGAATTCCACTTCGTGACAAAATTACAATTGTATTAGGTGCAAGCACTAGTTTGCTTTTTGAAGATTCGCTTCAGGCCAATCAGCTATCAATAGCAGAATATGGGTATGCCGCAAACAGTTTTTTAGGGGGTTATCTTCCTAGTTCTAATAAAAACAATTATACTTTTGCTGGTTTACAGGAAAATGAGCTTAATGTCAGTCAGTTTGTAAAATTGAATTTTAGCCTTCAAACCAACCCATTGCCTAATTTATTTGTTATTCCACATCTCGATATTGCATCGGTTGGCTTTGGTGATATTGATGAATTTAAAAAAAATACATTTAGTTCAAAAGGCAAATGGCAAAATTATTCTGAAACCAGTTTTTTAATGTCAACCGGCGCGACTGTATCGTATAGTACTTTTTTGGGTCCTATTATATTTGATACTTATTGGATTAATGACAGCAAAAAAGTAAAATTATTTTTCAGTATTGGATTGGTGTTTAATCCGTCTAATTAAATATGGTCTTTTAGTTTTAAAATTTAATTTATACTGAAACAAGTTTTAGAAAGCATCAGGTATAAATTAAAATATCTTCTAGTGCTTTAGGAGCATTGTAGTTATGGAAAACAAAAAACCCGTTTCGAAAGAAACGGGTTTTGTACTAATTGAGAAAATCAATTATGCTTCAACTTCAAATGGAAGGATAGAAACGTATGATTTGTTATCTCTTTTCTTTTGGAACTTAACAACTCCATCTACTCTTGCGTGTAGGGTGTGATCTTTACTGATGTAAACATTTTCACCTGGATTGTGTTTAGAACCTCTTTGTCTTACGATGATGTTCCCAGCAATAGCAGCTTGACCACCAAAAATCTTTACGCCTAAACGTTTTGATTCTGATTCTCTACCATTCTTAGAACTACCGACACCTTTCTTGTGAGCCATGACGTATTGGTTTTAATATTGTTATTATTCTTGTGTATCTTCTTTTTTAGCTTTAGGAGCTTTTTTTACTTTAGGAGCTACTGCTTCTTCTGTAGTTGCTTCAACTGCTGCTTTTTTCGGAGCTGCTTTTTTAGCGCCTGATGCAGTAATACCTTCAATTACAATTTGAGTAAGATATTGTCTGTGACCATTTCTCTTTTTGTATCCTTTTCTTCTTTTCTTTTTGAAAACGATAACTTTGTCTCCTTTTAAGTGTTGTAACACTTTAGCTTCTACTGAAGCACCTTCTATAGCTGGGGCGCCTAAAGTTACATTACCATTATCGTCTAATAAAAGAACTTTGTCAAAAGAAACTTTTGAACCTTCTTCGTTAGCCAAACGGTGAACATAAACCTTTAAGTCTTTGCTTACTTTAAATTGTTGCCCTGCTATCTCTACGATTGCATACATACCAAATTGATTTATTGATTTTTAAGGTTGCAAATATACAATTAAATATTTAACCTGCAATTCCTGTGATAAAAAATATCACATCTATTATTTAGTTGCTGTTCTTCAAGTATTTTATTTTGTTTTCGTCAGAAATATTCCATAGTAAACTAGTGTTAAATTTTTGTCAAAAGCCAAATGATTTCTCTTTACAAACTAAAAAAAGGTATTTTTGGTGTAACAATGATTTTGGTTAGGCAACTAACACTAAATAAAAAATGTATTAATCTTTATGAAAAAATCAATAATGATGTTAAGTGCTGCGCTTATGCTTGGAGGAGTAGCTTCGGCTCAAAAAGTAGCTTTCGAAGAATACGATTTAGATAATGGTATGCATGTCATATTACACAATGACCCTTCCGCACCCGTTGTTGTGACTTCGGTAATGTACCATGTTGGATCGAAAGATGAAGCCCCAGATCGAACTGGTTTTGCTCACTTTTTTGAACACTTATTATTTGAAGGAACCGAAAATATCAAACGCGGTGAGTGGATGAAAATCGTTACTGCAAACGGAGGTACTAATAATGCCAACACTACGGATGACAGAACGTATTATTACGAAGTTTTTCCGTCTAATAATTTAGAATTAGCACTTTGGATGGAATCCGAAAGACTGATGCATCCTGTGATTAATAAAATAGGAGTTGATACTCAAAATGAAGTTGTAAAAGAAGAAAAAAGAACCAGCTTTGATAATCGTCCTTACGGAAATATTCTGACTGTTGTCAAAGAAAATATGTTTACCAAACATCCGTATCGCTGGACAACAATTGGATCGATGAAAGATTTAGATGCTGCAACTTTGGAAGAATTTCAAGCCTTCAATAAAAAATTCTACACGCCAAACAATGCTGTTTTAGTTGTAGCTGGTGATTTTGAAAAAGGACAAGCTAAAGATTGGATTCAAAAATACTTTGGACCAATAAAAAAAGGAGTGGAATTGAAAAAAGAAACTTTTGTAGAAGAACCAATTACTCAAACTATAAAAGCAACTTATGAAGATGCTAACATTCAGATTCCAATGTTGGTTGCATCATACAGAACACCATCTATGAAATCTAGAGATGCTAGAGTTTTAGATTTGATTTCTTCTTATTTGAGCGATGGCAAAAGTTCAAAATTGTACAAAAAAATTGTTGATGATAAAAAAATGGCTTTACAAATAGGAGCTGTTGGATTTAGTCAAGAAGATTACGGAATGTATATTTTGTATGGATTGCCAATGGGAACCAGTACTTCAGAAGATTTATTGAAAGAAATCGATGAAGAAATTGTAAAAATTCAAACTGATTTAATTTCAGAAAAAGATTTTCAAAAATTGCAAAATAAATTTGATAATAATTATGTAAACGCAAATTCTAATGTGGAAGGAATAGCCGAAAACTTAGCAACCTATTATATGTTGTATAAAGATGTAAATCTAATCAACACCGAAATTGAATTATTACATTCTATTACTCGTGAAGAAATTAGAGAAGTGGCGAAGAAATATTTAAATCCAAATCAACGATTGATTTTGGATTACATTCCATCAAAAGAGAAAGCTCAAAACTAAGACATATCATAACTATGAAAAAAATAAATATAGTATTCATTTTATTGATTCTAACAGGAATTATGCAGGCACAAGATCGTACACAGCCCAAGTCAGGCAAATCCCCAGTTGTAAATATCAAAAAACCACAATCTTTTGTTTTGCCAAATGGTTTGAAGGTAATGATTGTTGAAAACCACAAATTGCCGAGAGTATCCTTTAGTTTATCATTAGACAACGCCCCTTTTGCAGAAGGAAACAAAAAAGGAGTTGACGAATTAACCAGTAGTTTATTGGGAAATGGAAGTAAAAAAATTAATAAAGACGTTTTTAATGAAGAAGTTGATTTTTTAGGAGCAAATATTAATTTTAGCTCTCAAGGTGCCTATGCTAGTACCCTTTCAAAATATTCAGTACGTGTTTTAGAATTAATGGCCGACGGTGCTTTGCAACCCAATTTTACACAAGAAGAATTTGATAAAGAAAGAGCTAAGATAATAGAAGGTCTTAAAGCAGACGAAAAAAGTGTTCCAGCTATTGCAGATCGAGTTGTGAATGCTTTAGCATTTGGAAAAAATCATCCATCAGGAGAATATATGACCGAAGAAACATTGAAAAATGTCACTCTTGCCGATGTTCAATCGAACTATAATAATTATTTTGTACCCGAAAATGCCTATTTAGTTATTATTGGTGATGTAAAATTTAAGAATGTAAAAGCTGCTGTAGAAAAATTATTTGGTCCTTGGGAGAAAAAAACGACACCAAAGCTAACCTATGTTGCGCCACAAAATGTAAATGGAATGCAAATTAATTTTGTAGATGTTTCTAATGCCGTTCAGTCAGAAATTTCATTGGTAAATACGTTGAATCTAAGGATGAATGATCCTGATTTTTTTCCAGCAGTAATTGCAAATCAAATTCTTGGAGGTGATTTTAATAGTTACTTGAATATGAATTTACGTGAAAAACATGCTTGGACTTATGGCGCAAATTCTACTATTGGAAGTGGAAAATATGTTACTAAATTTAGAGCTACATCGGCCGTTAGAAATGTTGTTACCGATAGTGCTGTAGTAGAATTCATTAAAGAAATCAAAAAAATCAGAACTGAAAAAGTAGCGGACGATGTATTAAGTAATGTAAAAGCAGGTTATATAGGTCGATTTGTTATGCAAGTCGAAAAACCTCAAGCAGTTGCTAGATATGCATTAAACATAGAAACAGAAGGACTTCCTGCTGACTTTTATGAAAAATACATTCAAACGATTAACGCTGTAACTGCAGATGATGTTATTCGAGTAGCCAATAAATATTTTCCAATTGATAGCACCCGAATAGTAATTGTTGGAAAAGGTTCAGAAGTCATTCCAGCTTTGGAAAAACTAAATATTCCAATGTTCTTTTTTGATAAATTCGGAAATCCATTAGAAAAACCGGTATTTAAAAAACCGATACCTTCAGATGTAACGGTTAAAACGGTTTTGGATAATTACATCAAAGCTATTGGTGGCGAAAAAGCGGTTGCTGCCGTAAAAACTATTGCTATGAATGGTTCAACAGTGATTCCACAAGCACCCTCGCCCTTAAGTTTTGTGTCAAAAATTGATGCCAAAGGGAAGTTAATGGTAGAATTAGCTATGGGATCAATGAGTTTGATGAAACAAGTGGTAAACGAAAAAGGAGCTTATGTACAGCAACAAGGCCAACGTAGGGATATTGAAGGTTCGGATTTAGCGGATATGAAAGCAGGAGCCACCACATTTGAAGAATTGCTACTGGCCAAAAGAGCAGGGGTTGTTCTAGACGGAATTGAATCCGTTAATGGGAAAGAAGCTTATGCTCTAAAAAACGGAAAAACAACATTTTATTATGATGTAGTTTCAGGATTAAAAGTGGCCGAAACCAAAACCATGGAACAAGGAGGGCAAACGATAAGTCAAACCACAAATTATGGAGATTATAGAGCTGTAAAAGGGGTGAAAGTTCCTTTCAATATTATCCAAAATGTAGGTTTTGAATTGGATATAAAAATCGCAGAGGTTAAGATTAATGAAGGAGTAACAGATGCTGATTTTAAATAATCAAGGGTTAGAATTAATTACAAAGGCCATCTTTTTAGATGGCCTTTGCTTTTTGGATTAAAAATTTAAATTATTTTTTTGCCGATAAATAAACCCCGATTAAAACAATAAAAGCACCAATAAACTGAACTGGAGTAAGCATTTCATGGTCTAAGAGCCCCCAAAAAAAAGCAACAACAGGGATTAAATAAGTTACCGAAGTTGCAAATACAGGAGATGACATTTGAATTAATTTAAAGAAAAGAATATTTGCAATTCCTGTTCCAACAACTCCTAAAATTAATATAAATAATACCGATTGTTGTACTTCGTGTACATGTATAACATCAAAAAAACCAGAAAAGAATAAAATGGTCGAAGCAGGAAGGAGTAACACCATGAAATTTCCAGTGGTAATACTCAATGGTGTTAAATTATGCAGGTATTTCTTGATGAGATTCACATTAGTTGCATAACAAATGGAGGCAATCAATACCAAAATAGCATAATAGTAATTCTGTTCAGGGTGATGTATAGCACCATTCAAAATCAATAAAGCACTTCCAATTAAACCAATTAAGACTCCAAAAATTTGATTTCTTCTAAATTGTAATCCAAAGGCCAAAGCGCCCAAAATTAAAGTATTTAGCGGTGTCAAAGAGTTTAGAATGGAGCTTACAGAGCTGTCAATTTGAGTTTGAGCAATTGCAAAAAGATAAGCAGGTATAAAGGTGCCAAACATGGAAGTTAACGCAATATATTTCCATTGATATAAAGGAATTTTTGCTAAACTTTTAAAACCAATTAACAATAAAAAAACGGCTGCAAATATAATTCGCAAAGAACCCAATTGAAAAGCTGTTAAGCCAATCAAACCTTTTTTTATCAAAATAAATGAGCTTCCCCAAATTAGTGAAAGTAGCGTTAAATAAATCCATTTCAATTGTTTTGCTAACATAAACTTTTAATTTGCACCAAAATTGTAATTATTTTATGAATTTATAGGTCTTTTTTTAATTAATTTTGCGATGCTTTATAACAAGAAATTAATTTAAATAAAAATATAATGAATTATACAAAATCAATACTCATCTTATTTGTTACAAGTGTGATGCTTGTAAGCTGTAAAGAAAAAACGTCTGAAAAAACGACCGTTGCTGCTGCTGAAATTACTGTTCCAAAAGTTAAAAAAGAAATTGCTGCTGCTAATGTACAAACAGCTAGCTTTAATATTGAAGGAATGACTTGCGCTATAGGTTGTGCCAAGACCATTGAAGAGGAATTGTCAGGGCTTGACGGTGTACAAAAAGCCACAGTTGATTTTGATAAAAAATTAGCTATAGTAATTTTTGATAAAACGGTTCAAACACCTGAAAAATTAACAAAAGTTGTACAGGCTACTGGCGATGGTAAAACATACAAAGTTGCTAATATGAAGTCGTAATTCAGACAATTAAATTTTATAAAAAAGTATCATTTATTAGACTGCCCCAAAAAGTTAGACACTATTTGGGGTTTTTTTATGCAAAGAAAAGTATGATTGCACATTCAAATTTGAATCTATAAACTTAGTTTTAGAAAACCATCATTCTTTAAAGAATGTTGCAATTCAAAAGTTTTAAAAAATTGTAACATTCGTAAATAGGTTCGATTTTCTAGGTATTATAGTGCATTGCTTTGCTAATAAGAAAGAACCAAAGTTATATTTGGTTAATTTTAAATAGCAAGTATTAAAACCAATTGATAAAGACCTTGATGTCTAATTGAGAATCAAGTATAAAATTTAACAGCCCTGATACTGGTTTGTTATTAAATAAAAAAAAGTTTTGATAATGCTATTGTAGAAAGCTTTTTTGAAATCCTAAAATCAGAACTGTTGTACATTCTAAAATTTGTAAGTTTAGAAGAACTAAAACAAGAAATTATAAACGATAACATACCTCAGAATTAAATCAAATTTAAACAAAATGAGCCCGATATAATATCGAGCTCATCATTATCAAAATGAATTATAAATTGGTCTAAATTTTTGGACTCTGTCTACAAAAATCGAGGTGGTCTAAACTGCTTCAATAGTTTTTGCATTTTTTCGATCACGCAACCAATATTTAGTTCTTTTAACCAAATAAAACATTACAGGAACCATTACTAATGTTAAAACAGTAGCATATGTCAATCCGAAAATGATAGTCCAAGCTAATGGTCCCCAGAAAATAACATTGTCACCTCCCATGAATAAATGCGGATTCAAATCAGTTACTAAAGAAAAGAAATCAAAATTTAGTCCGATGGCCAATGGGATAAGTCCCAATACTGCAGTCAAAGCCGTCAATAATACAGGACGTAAACGTGATTTTCCAGATTCGATAATAACTTCTTTTATTTCCTCTATGGTTAAATCATCGTGGCTTAGGAGTTGTTTATCGGCCACTTTTTTGTCCAATAAGAGTACAAAAAAGTCCATTAATACAATTCCATTTTTCACTACAATTCCAGCTAATGATATGATTCCCATCATGGTCATTAAAATTACAAAATCCATATTGGCAATTACATATCCGTAGAATACACCGCTAAAACTTAATATAACAGTAAATAAAATCACCATTGTTTTTGAAACGGAATTAAACTGCAATACAATGATAATGGTAATCCCTGCTAAAGCTAAAAATAAAGCATACAACAAGAAGCTTTGGTTTTTGCCTTGTTCTTCTTGAACTCCTGAAAACGAATAGGTAGTTCCGTTTGACAATTGATAACCTTTCAAATCTGTTTCGATTTGTTTGGTTATGGCATCTCCATTAAATCCAGTCAAAACATTAGAATAAATAGTCATTATTCTTTTTTGGTTTTTCCTTTTTATTTGATTGTAAGTGGTTGTTTTCTCAGTATTTGAAATGGCAGATATCGGAATTTGCATCATTTGACCGTTATTCTGATTTCGGAAAGTCAACGATTGATTGAACAATATATTTTCATTCTTACGTTGATCTTCTTGCATACGCATGGTAATGTTATAATCATCATCCCCTTCTTTATAAGTAGAGATTTCTTGACCATAAACCGAACGACGTAAATTGAAACCCAATTGCCCTGTTGAAACCCCTAAACTTCCAGCATTTACACGATCTACTTTTACTTCTAATTCGGGGCTTTCTTTGTTTACATCAACATTTAAACGCTCAATACCAGGAATGTTTTTAGAGTTGATAAAAGCAATCATTCTATCCGCTTCTTTTAGCATAGTATTGTAATCAACTCCTGTTAATTGAATACTAATAGGATATCCAGCAGGTGGTCCATTGGCATCTTTTTCAACGGTAACAGTAGCACCAGCAATTCCTTTTACCTTATTGCGAATTTCTTCAAGAATATCAGCCGTATTTATGCCCTTTCTAAATTTAAATTCAGAAAAATTCACCGTTACTTTACCTTTATAAGGTGTTTCAGAAGCGGAACCTGCATCTACATTTGGATTACCAGCACCTATCCCTACTTGCGAAACAATAGATTCAGCAAGGTAGTTTTGTTTGGTTTTTGGATCTACATATTTGCTCAATATAGCAATGACTTGTTTTTCTACAAAAAGAGTTGCCTTATTGGTTTTGTCAATATCGGTTCCTTGTGGATATTCAATATATGTAATAACTTGATTGGGAATATTGTCTGGAAAGAACAATACTTTTCTTGGAAAAATTCCTAATAAAATAAAAGAGAAGAACAACATGCCAATAATAGTTCCTAGGGCAATCCAAGCTCTTTTTCCAGTTAAAATTTTTGCTAAAAAGGTTTTGTATTTTTCCTCCATTCTTGGGAAAAAACTGTGTTGAAAATCCTGTGTCCATTGGTATAGTTTGATTTTATACAACCACATTAATCCCAATGAAATTATTGCTAAATGCCCAATTGCTCTAGCCAATTTTGAGTCATAAATATTACCAAGAGTTACAAAAATTACTGCAATAATGGTAAAAATAATAGAATAAGTCTTGGCGGATTTTTTGGTAACATTTTTATCTTCTATATCCATAGAACCACCTGTCATAGCAGCATTAACAACCATAGCCACAAATAAAGAAGCAGATAAGGTTACGGTTAATGTAATTGGGAAATATTTCATAAATTTTCCCATAGTTCCAGGCCATAACGCAAACGGTAAAAAGGCCATTAAAGTTGTTGCTGTTGAGGAAATTACAGGCCAAGCAATTTCGCCAATACCTACTTTTGATGCTTGAACGCGATTCATTCCTTTTTTCATATTGGCAAAAACGTTGTCGACTACCACAATTCCGTCATCGACTAACATTCCTAATCCCATTACTAAACCAAACAAAACCATTGTGTTTAAGGTCAAGCCAAAAGCAGAAAGGATTGTAAATGCCATTAACATTGATAACGGAATGGCAGCTCCAACAAACAAGGAGTTACGGAGTCCCATAGTAAACATCAATACAATCATTACCAATACAATTCCAAATATAATATGGTTAGAAAGCTCATCTACTTGGTGTTCTACACGTGAGGATTGATCGTTTGATAATTCCATTTTTAGATTGGAAGGAAGATACGATGTTTTAGCTTTTTCTAACTTTTCTTTTACTTGTTCAATAGCGGAAATCATGTTTTGATTGGAACGTTTTTTTACGTTAAGCATGACAACTTCATTGCCTTTTTCACGAGCAAAAGTGGTTTTTTCTTTTTCTTTAAAAGTGACAACGGCAATATCTTTTAAATAAACAGTCCCGCCATTGTGTTTTACTATGATGTTTTCTAGCTCTTTAGGGTCTTTGATTTCACCAACAATTCTAATGTTATTCCTAGAACCTTGTGAGATTAAATTCCCTCCAGAAAGTGTCATGTTTTCATTCTTAACTGCATTTTGGATGTCATCATAAGAGACTTGAGCGGCAGACATTTTAAAAATATCTACTGCAATTTCTACTTCTTTATCATCCACACCAAGAATATCAACTTTTTTAACTTCAGGTATTTCCTCAATGTCATCTTGAAGTAATTCTCCGTATTCTTTAAGTTGTTGTGTGGTGTAATTTCCTTGTAAATTGATATTTAAAATAGGCACTTCTTCGGAAATATTCAATTCGAAAACACTCGGTTCTACTTTGCTTCCATTATCTAAATTTGGCCAATCAGTATCTGCTTTTACGATATCAACTTTGTCTTTGATTTTAGTTTTAGCGGTTTCAATAGTAACTTTATCCGAAAACTCCACTACAATCATTCCGTAATCTTGAAAAGAACTCGAAGAAATTTTTTCTACACCGGTGATGTTTTTAATTTCTTTTTCGAGGGGTTTGATGATTAATTTTTCGACATCTTCAGCTGAGTTTCCTGGGAAAACAGATGAGATATATACTTTGTTTTCGATGATTTCTGGAAAATCTTCCCTTGGCATTGTAACATAGGCCATGATTCCCGTTACAACAATTAATAGTGTCAAGATGTAAACAGTAACGCGATTGTCTACTGCCCAGCTGGATATGCTAAATTCTTTATTTTGGTGACTCATTTTTTTTAGTTTAGAAGGGTTAGAAAGTGGATGTGTTTAGAAAACGGATTAGATTGATATTATTAAATTTTCTAAACGCATCAACAGCATACTCTTTTTTTAGAAATTCAATTTCATTCCGTCAGAAATAGCATTCATTCCTTCTGTTACGATAATATCATTGGCGGATAATCCACTAACAATTTCAGTAACATTGTCAGATGATTGTCCCACTTTGATAAGATTCTTTTTAGCGATCCCTGTTTTGCCATTGCTGTTGCTAACGGTATAAACAAATTTATTTTTTTGACCATCTTCTTGTACTACATTGGTTGGGACAATGATGGCATTTTTATTCGAATAATCGATCACTTTTAATTGCGCTACTTGATTAGGGCGTAATAAGTTTTCTGGATTTGGAACGCTTACTTCAATACCAAAACTTCTATTGTTTGGATTAATAAAATTACCAATTTGGCGTACTTTACCTTTGTAAGTTTTGCCTAATGAGGTTAAATAAACATCTACTTGTGTTCCTACTTTTAATTTTCCGATATACGTTTCAGGAACCGAAGTTGAAACATACATATTGTTTAAGTTGACAATACGCATTAAACCTTGCGCATTTGCAGCAACTACTTGACCTCTTTCTACAAAAACTTCGTCTATTGTTCCTGTAAATGGAGCGCGAATAACAGTTTTAGATAATTGTGCTTTGGCTTGAGCAACAGATCTTTGTAAGCTAAGCATTTGTGTTTGTGCTTGTAGGTATTGAATTTCAGAACCAATTTTTTGATTCCAAAGATTCTTTTGTCTTTCAAAAGTTGTTTTGGCTAATTGGTATTGTGTTTCTAAACTAGCCACTTGCTGGCTTGAACCTCCATCATCAACACGTCCCAAAATTTGTCCTTTGGTAACATGTTGTCCCGCTTTGGCATTTAAAGTTACTAATGTTCCAGGTACTTCGGGTTGCACCAAAATGTTTTCTTTAGTATCAATACTTCCTTGAATTTCTAAGTAATGATTAAAAAGAGTGTCTTTTACAGCTAGTACAGAAACTAAAGCTTCTTCTTGTTTTTTTGTGTCTAAGCCAGCTAATGCTGCTTCAAGTTGCGTTAGTTGGGCTTGTAATTCTGCTTTTTTAGCCGTTATTGCTTTTGCATCTTTGGAAGCAATAAGAGAATCGATTGTTTTTCCGGATTCATTTGAATTACAAGCGAATACTAAAAATGAAAATGCGGATAATAGTATTATTTTTTTCATTGGTCTTTATTTTTGTTGCTAATTATATTTTGTTAATTACTTTTTCTAAACTTGCTTTTTTGTTTATGATGTTTACCATTGACTGTAGGTAGTTTTGTTGTGCTGTATACAATTGTCTTTGAGCATCATTAAAATCAAAACTACTTGAAAGTCCTTCCGTAAATTTTGTTTGTTGTTTCTTTTCAATTCTTTCGGAAAGTTGCAAATTGCTTTTTGCTGTTTCGTATTCTTCAATGCTAAATTCATATTCGCTTTTTGCAGTTGCATATTGTAATTTCAATCGCTGTTCTGTTTCTGTCAATTGTGTTTTAGCTTGCTCTAATGCAATTTTGGCTTGTTGAGTTCGGGCACTTCTCGCTAAACTACTAAAGATTGGAACATTCAAATTTACTCCCAAATTGGAATAATTTAGCCATTTTTGGTTTTGGGTAAAAAACTGAAATTGATCTCCAAAGGCATTGTATCCAAAATTCACATTGGCTGATAAAGAAGGCAAGGCTTTACTTTTTTCTAATTTTATCTCCAATTCTCTCTGTTCTTGGAAGTTTTGAGCCATTTGATAATTGATGTTGTTTGTGACATTGAATTCGCTTTGTGAGAAAGCCATGTCTAAATTTTTAAGGGTCAAATCATCTAATTTGTCGGTTAGTTTTATAGTATCGTTCACGTCAATTCCTAAAGTAATTTTTAACATTTTATTAGAAATGTCCAACAACCTTTTGCTGTAATTTAAATTGCTGTTAATTGAGGTAAGTGTGATTTGAAGTTGTTCTACATTTTCTTCTTCAATTAATCCGTTTTTGAATGTTTCTTTAGTTTCAAACAATGTTTTTTCTAAGGTCGCTTTGTTTTTTTCAAGAATAAGAATTCCTTCTTCGGCTAATAAAACGTTCCCGTAGGCATTGATAACCATTTCTTTAGTGTCAACATCTGTTTTTTGTTTGGCATTTTCATAATATTTTAAGTAGGTTTTTGATGCTTGCAACGCTACTATATAAGAACCGTCAAAGAGCAATTGACTTAATGTAGTTCTTGCATTCATATTGTGTTTTGTTCCAAAAGCAACTTCGATAAACTCTCCTTTATTTCCGCCAAAGAATTCGGCAGGGACTAATGATTTTTGTAGTTCAAAATTGTTTTGATAATCTAAACTAGCATTAATTTGTGGCAAACCCATTGCGGTAGTTTCCCATTTTTTCTTTTTGGCAGCTTCAATATCACGCCCAGCATTAATCGCAGTATAATTATTAATTAAAGCATGATTGATGGCTTGTTCCAAACTGAATGAATAGTTTTGTTTGGACGGCTCTGTAGATGTTGTTTTGGTGGATTCTTGTGATTTTGCACTGATAGCAAAAGTTAAGAAAGTGATTAAAATAAGTTTTTTCATTGATTGGTGTTTATAAATTGATGTTTTTTAATTGTTTTTCAAGTTCAATAATTCCTTCAGTTGTAGCCATAGCCCTTGTGTGGTATTCTAATGCTTCAAGTTCGAGTCTCAAGGATTCTTTCTCAGAGCTTGTATTTCCGTTGATGCTAAAAATTAAAGTATAATAAAAACTAATATAGGTTTCAATATCTAACTCTTTTCGGTACAAACCTTGTTCAATACCTTTTTGGATGTTTTGTCTAAAACAGATATTGCATTCGTTTATTTCTCGTTTCATTACATTCTCAAAAATTTCCCGATAATGTTTTTTTAATTGGTAAATCGGGGAACTGTCCGAGGAATTAAACATTTCCTTGAACATTTTTCTAATTTCAAAATTTTCTTGAATTGCATTGTAGTTTTTTGCTACAATTTGATCAATAATTTGATGCACTTCCTTGTGTACAAGTGTAGTGCTCTCTTCTACAAGGAGTTCTTTATTGCAAAAATATTTGTAAATGGTTTTTTTAGAAATGCACATTTCACAAGCAATATCGTCCATAGTGACGCTTTTAAAACCTAGTTTTAAAAACAGTTCACTTGCTTTTGCTATAATTTTTTCTTTCATTTTGTTTGTTCTTAATCTGTTGTAATTGTTTTTAATTATACAGAAAATTTCAATTTTTATACGGTAAATTCTAAATTGGCTATGAGTTTGATGTCTTGTCCTACTGATAAACCACCTGTTTGATTGTAGGAGTTGAAAGCCAATCCAAAATCTTTTCGGTTAATTTCACCCGTTATTTCAAAAGTAGCTTTACGGTCTTCATTCGTTCCATTGTATCCCACAAATTCGGTATCAAGTTCAACTACTTTTGTAATGTTCTTGATGGTTAGGTTGCCTTTCAAAAAATTGATATTGTTATTGACTTTTTGAAATGATGTTGACTTAAAACTTATTATGGGATATTCATTGATGTCTAAGAAATCATTTAATCTCAAATTCGTATCCATTTGTTCCAATTTCGCCTCTTTGTTATTTACATTTAAAGTAAATTCGATAGCGGCATCTTCAATCTTGTTGTTTTTAATGTCTACATGCCCTTTGAATTTGTTAATTGTACCCGCTAAATAGGCTATGATGGAATGTCTTATTTTGATCAAAACATCGGATTGATTAGAATCAATTGTCCAGGTTGTAGTCATTGTAGGGTGGTTTTGTAATGGGTTTTTAGTTGTAATCTTTGGAATTCAAATGCTGAATTCGACTGCAAATATACACAGGAAACTTTGGATACCAAAAAAGTTTCCATGTTTTTTCAATTATTTAATGTTTAGATAATAAAATTTTTAAATCCAAAAGACTTTAGAAACCTAAAATTCATATTTGAATTGTATCTTTGGGCTTTTGCATCTATGTAGATGGCTTATAGATGTTGCTTTAACCTGAATTATTATTTTATGCATTCTATATTTGAATATCAAGAATTTATTGCCACTTATTTGCAAGCACAGTATAGTGTTAAAGAGCCTAAAAACTTATATGAGCCTATACATTATATAGTAGGACTCGGGGGTAAAAGAATGCGACCAGTGCTCACTTTAATGAGTGCAGAAGTTTTTGATGCCAATTATACGAAAGCACTCCCAGCAGCTATGGCGGTTGAAGTGTTTCATAATTTTTCGTTAGTCCATGATGATATTATGGACGATGCGCCCTTGCGAAGAGGAAATCAGACGGTTCATGAAAAATGGAATGTAAATACCGGAATCTTATCTGGTGATGCAATGCTCATCTTGGCTTACCAATATTTTGAACAATATCAACCCAAAATATTTCGGAAATTAGCCAAATTGTTCAGTAAAACAGCATTAGAAGTTTGCGAAGGACAACAATGGGACGTCGATTTTGAAACACGAGATGATGTTGCTATTTCGGAATACCTCAAAATGATTGAGTATAAAACGGCGGTTTTGGTCGCAGCAGCTATGAAAATGGGCGCTATTATTGCTGAAAGTTCAAAGGCAAACGGAAAATTAATTTATGATTTTGGGCTTAATTTAGGATTGGCTTTTCAGTTACAAGACGATTATTTGGATGCCTTTGGAAACCCAGAAACCTTCGGCAAGCAAGTGGGTGGAGATATTATAGAAAACAAAAAAACCTATTTGTATCTTAAAGCAATCGAATTTGCATCCGAAATGGAAAAAGAAAGATTGAAACAATTGTTTTCTGTTCAACCAGAAAATAGTTTGGAAAAAATAGCTGTTGTGAAAGATATTTTCAAATCAACTGGAGCAGCTCAAGCTACACAAGAGGCTATACAAGACTATACTTTTAAGGCTTTTGAAACATTAGAAACAATGGATATTTCCCAAGATAAAAAAGACATATTGAGAATTTTTGGTGCAAATTTGATGGGAAGAAAAGTATAAAATAACCGCAATAAAAATTTCAATAATCAATTGTCATTTTGGAATTGATGTTGCAATTGCTGCTTAAATTGGATGTTAAAAATGTTTATAGCGCCACAAAATACAGATGTACTACTTGCCGAAGCCGAAACCGAAAACCTATATTTGAAATTAATAGAGCAAATTAATAAGGATTTCAATCTTGCAAATGAAGGAATTGATTTTCCATTGCGTGTTACACCTGATGAATTGAAAATACAATTGCATGAAAAGGTATACCGACTCCTACAATATAAGTTTGCCGAATACCTTAATCTGCTTTATATCATTGATGTTTCAGAAGAGGAAATAAAAAAGTTAGACGGCTCAGATTTAGTAATTCTGGCGGAGCAAGTCGCTTTTTTAATCCTAAAAAGAGAATGGCAAAAAGTATGGTTTAGGAATAGATACCGCTAATTAACATTAAAAATAAACCCTCACAAATGGCATAAATGCTTCGCTATAAATACTTTTGTTACTGTCATGTAAAACATCATATCGTGCGCCAATAGTAACATTGCCTGATCTGTAACCTGCACCTAAATAAAGCGCTGTATTCCAAAAATTATCCGATCTTCCGCCAGCATTATTTATAGTGTACTTATAGGAAGTGTTTATTCTTAGTTGCTCCAGTTCAGCCGAAAGTTGGATTTTAGGTATGGGATTTAGTAAACCGATTAAACTGCCGCCATAAGTGTAAGATTCATAATAATTTTTTGAGGAAATATAACCGCCTTGAAGACTTAATCCAATTGCAACGGTTTGATTCACATTGTAAATCGCACTTGGAGAGATAGAAACATCTGTATATCCAGATCCGAAATTTAGCCCTAATCCTCCACCAAATTGTACTTTTTTCCAAAAATCATTTGATGTGTTGGAGGGAAGTGATTCTTGTTGTGCAAATACTGTTGCTGAAAAGAAAAGGCTAGTAAAAATTAAAAAACATCTTGAAATGGACAAAAAACGATTTTTTCTCATGATTATGTGGTTTATTTAACAAATATTTACGTAAAAGTACGTAAAAAATAGATTTAAATATATTCGTTTATTGTACTTTTGTCAATCTTTTAAATAAAATGTACATTAATTAATATTATGGATAGGTTTTCATTTTTAAACGCAGCACATACCGAATTTTTTGCACAATTATACGATCAATATTTAGAAAATCCAGATAGCGTAGAGCCAAGTTGGAGAAGCTTTTTTCAAGGTTTTGACTTTGGAATGGCAACTTACAATGAGGAAAACGCGGTACAGCAAATCGTTGAATTTTCAGCAAACAGCAGTGACTTAAGTTTGGTTTCGGAAAAATTGCAAAAAGAATTTAATGTTCTTAAGTTAATTGACGGATATCGCTCAAGAGGACATTTGTTTACCAAAACTAATCCAGTTAGAGATAGAAGAACAACAACACCTACATTAGCTATTGAGAATTTTGGTCTTTCTAATTCGGATTTAAACACCGTTTTTGATGCTGCTAAAGTGATTAAAATTGCACCATGTAGCCTTCAGAAAATAATTACTCATTTAGAATCTATTTATTGCCAGCACATTGGGGTTGAATATATGTACATTAGAAATCCAGAAGTAATCGACTGGATTCAGGACAAACTTGGCATCAATGACAACCAACCTAATTTTTCTACCGAAGAGAAAAAAGCGATTTTAAACAAATTAAATCAAGCAGTTTCTTTTGAAAATTTCTTACATACTAAATATGTAGGACAAAAACGGTTTTCATTAGAAGGCGGTGAATCCATTATTCCAGCTTTGGATGCTTTGATAGAAAAAGCAGCCGAAAAAGGAGTAGAACAATTTGTAATGGGAATGGCACACCGTGGTCGTTTGAATGTTTTAGCAAATATTTTTGGTAAATCAACTCAAGATATTTTTGGAGAGTTTGATGGTAAAGATTACGATCAAGAGTATTTTGATGGGGATGTAAAATACCATTTAGGACTTACCGCTGATAAAAAAACTAGTACAGGAAAAAATATTAATATCAATTTAGCACCCAATCCATCACATCTTGAAACGGTTGGTGCCGTAATTGAAGGGATTACTAGAGCGAAGCAAGATAAATATTTTGGAGATGATTTCTCTAAAGTTTTACCCATTGCAGTTCATGGTGATGCCGCAATTGCAGGTCAGGGAATTCTATACGAGATTGTGCAAATGGCACAGTTAGATGGATATAAAACAGGAGGGACCATACACATAGTTATTAATAATCAAGTAGGTTTTACTACCAATTATCTTGATGCACGTTCGTCTAAATATTGTACCGATGTTGCAAAAGTAACCCTTTCGCCTGTGTTACACGTAAATGCGGATGATGCAGAAGCAGTAGTTCACGCTATGTCATTTGCTTTGGATTATAGAATGCAATTTGGTTCTGATGTTTTTATTGATTTATTAGGCTATAGAAAATACGGGCATAACGAAGGGGATGAGCCACGTTTTACACAGCCAGTATTGTACAAAATTATTGCAAAACACCAAAATCCAAGAGATATTTATGCCGCTAAATTATTAGCTGAAGGCGTAATTGGTGATGCTTTCGTAAAAGATTTAGAAACAGTTTACAAGCAAGATTTAGATGACAATCTTCAAGCTTCACGCAAAAAAGATTTAACGATAATCACCCCATTTATGCAAAATGAATGGAGTGGTTTTGAACAAGTTACTGATACGCAAATGCTTCAAAAAGTCGATACTGCATTCGACAAAAATAGTTTAGATTCGATTATTGATACTGTTTCAACATTACCATCGGATAAGAAATTCATCAATAAAATTTCGAAAATTGTTACGGATCGTAAAACCATGTACGACAACAACACTATCGATTGGGGAACAGCAGAAACTCTAGCCTATGGTTCCTTATTGACCCAAGGGTATAATGTTCGAATTTCTGGACAAGATGTAGAAAGAGGTACTTTTTCACACCGTCATGCAGTTGTAAAAGTAGAAGATTCTGAGGAAGAAGTTGTTTTATTAAATAATATAGACAACAAGAAAGGGGAATTTAATATTTTCAATTCGTTGTTGTCAGAGTATGGTGTTTTAGGTTTTGATTATGGATATGCTTTGGCTAACCCAAAAACCTTAACTATTTGGGAAGCACAATTCGGAGATTTCAGTAATGGAGCACAAATTATGATTGACCAATACATTTCTTGTGGAGAAGACAAATGGAACAACCAAAACGGAATTGTTTTGTTATTGCCACACGGATATGAAGGGCAAGGAGCTGAACACTCTTCGGCAAGAATGGAACGCTATTTGCAATTGTGCGCCAGACATAATATGTTTGTTGCAGATTGTACCACACCAGCTAACTTTTTTCACTTGTTGAGAAGACAGATGTTGACCAAATACCGTAAACCTTTGGTTGTTTTTACTCCAAAAAGTTTATTGCGTGATCCAAGATGTGTTTCTACACAAGACGACCTAGCTAATGGAAGTTTTCAAGAAACAATTGATGATGTTTTGGTTGATAAAAAGGAAGTGAAATCATTAGTTTTCTGTACGGGAAAATTCTATTACGATATAACTGCAGAGAGAGAAAACAATGGTAGAAAAGATGTTGCTGTAGTACGAATCGAGCAGTTGTTCCCTTTGCCAGTTGAGCAATTGAAAGCAATTATAGCACAATATCCTAATGCAGATGATTATGTTTGGGCACAAGAAGAGCCAAAAAACATGGGAGCTTACAGTTATATGCTAATGAATTTTGATTTGGTAAAATGGAGATTAGCCTCGTTGAAAGCCTACGCCGCTCCAGCAGCAGGAAGTTACACCAGAGCAAAACGCCGTCAGGCCGATGCTATTAGAATGGTTTTTGATAAGAATTTATTTAGGTAGAAATAAAATTTTTTAACCACAATGAAAAAAATATTTATACTTTTATTATTGACTTTTTCAATATTAACTCAAGCTCAAGAATTAAAAAAACCAAGCGAAGGGAAAGCAATGGTTTACTTCACTAGGATGGATGCTGTTGGGTTTTTAATAAATTTTAAATATTTTGATGGCGAAAAGTATTTAGGAAAATTTAATTATGGGAAATATCTAGCTTACGAATGCGAACCTGGAAAACATGTTTTTTGGTCAAAATCTGAAAATAGCGATTTTGTAGAAGCTGATTTAGAGCCAAATAAAATTTATATTTTGGATTCTCAACCACAAATGGGAGCTTTCAAAGCAGGAGTAAAACTTGTTCCCTTTAATAATGACCCAGCATCCTACAAAAATGAAAAAAAGTACAATCGAATTAAAACAAGAATGTTAGAGTCAATAACTTCTGGTAAATCATATTTCATTTCTGCTGAAGACATTAAAGAGGCAGCAAAAGATGAAGAAGATTTGATAAAAAAGATAATGGAAAAATACAATAATAAAAAATCAGAAAACGAGCCTATAACCCAATTACCCAAAGAAATGTTTTTTGAATAAAGACCTTAATAGAATAAATATATAAAATTCATCATTTAAAATAAATACACAATGATTTTAGAAATGAAAGTCCCATCACCTGGGGAATCTATAAAAGAAGTTGAAATTGCAACTTGGTTAGTAAAAGATGGCGATTATGTTGAGAAAGACCAAGCTATTGCTGAGGTTGATTCTGACAAAGCAACATTAGAACTTCCAGCAGAAGCTAGCGGAATTATTACGCTTAAAGCAGAAGAAGGAGATGCAGTTGCAGTTGGTGCAGTAGTTTGTCATATTGATACAGCAGCAGCGAAGCCTTCTGGTTCAGCAGCAGTTGTTGCAGAAAAAGCGGCAGTTGTTGAAGCTCCAAAAGCGGAGGCTCCAAAAGCGGCACCCGTAGTTGCAGCAACGTACGCATCAGGAACACCTTCTCCTGCTGCCAGAAAAATATTAGATGAAAAAAGCATCGCACCTGCTTCCATTACTGGAACAGGTAAAGATGGAAGAATCACGAAAGAGGATGCTGTAAACGCTGTACCTTCAATGGGAACACCTACAGGAGGCTCTCGTGGTACAGAAAGAACAAAATTGTCTATGCTGCGTAGAAAAGTAGCTGAAAGATTAGTTGCTGCAAAAAATGACACTGCCATGTTAACTACATTTAATGAAGTAAATATGACACCAATCAATACCTTGCGTAATGAGTATAAAGATGCTTTCAAAGCTAAACATGGTGGAATAGGATTAGGATATATGTCCTTTTTTACAAAAGCAGTAACAAGAGCTTTGCAATTGTATCCTGATGTAAACTCTATGATGGATGGTGACTATAAAATTGGATATGATTTTTGCGATATTTCAATCGCAGTTTCAGGTCCAAAAGGATTAATGGTTCCTGTAGTTCGCAATGCAGAAAACTTAACTTTCCGTGGAATTGAAGCGGATATTAAACGTTTAGCCTTAAAAGCACGTGATGGTCAAATCACAGTTGATGATATGACAGGTGGAACTTTTACGATTACAAATGGTGGTGTTTTTGGAAGTATGTTGAGTACTCCAATCATCAATCCTCCACAGTCTGGAATTTTAG
>CANEXR010000010.1 GCA_947443815.1 Flavobacteriaceae bacterium
CTTTGCTCCAAGAAGAGAAGGTTCTGGAGGCGGAGGTTTTAGAAGCGATCGAAATTCAGCTCCAAGAGAAGGTGGTTTCAGAAGCGACAGAGGATCTGCTCCAAGAAGAGAAGGTGGTTTTTCATCAGACAGAGCGGCTAGAAATGAAGGTAGTTCAGATAGAGCTCCAAGACGTTCGGAAAGCTTTGGTGATGCACCAAGACCAAGAAGACCAAGAAGAGACTAACACTTTTTGTTAATTTTCTTATAATAATACTGAAACTACAAAATATTTAATCCTGATTTACTACTTTTAAAGTTTTAAATCAGCTTATGAAATATTTTGTAGTTTTCTTTTTTTTGCTACTTTCGGCAACTATAGTTGCACAAGACATTGAACCTTCTCAAAAGGTTACTGGAATAATCGTTAATGATAACACCAATCTCCCATTATCAGGTGTAAATATTATTAACATTAATAAAGTTAGAGGCGCAACATCAGATTCTAATGGATATTTTGAAATCAATGTGCAACTCAATGATACTTTGCATTTCACCATTTTAGGTTTTCAATCGCTACGGGTAAGAGTTACAAATGACTGGATAAAAAACAAAGCTACCAGAATTCATCTTACCGAAAAAGCAATTGCACTCGAAGAAGTAATCATTAGACCTTTCAACTTAACAGGTTATCTTGAAATCGACACAAAATTAATCCCCACAAAAGAAAATTACCGTTACAGTATTTCTGGTTTAACTCAAGGATATGAAGCGGGCGAATATTCTCCAAATGCTTTTGGACGTGTTCTAGGATCTATCTTCAATCCAGCCGATATGCTATATAATTTTTTTGGAAACAAACCCAAAGAACTTAAAAAGCTAAAAGAAATGAAGAAAGATGATACGGTTAGAAACCTATTAGAATCTAAATTTGACCGAGAGACAATCGCTGTCCTTTTAGGTGTAGATGTCAAAGAAATAGCCGAAATATTGCAACGCTGTAATTACTCCGAATCTTTTATACAAACTGCAAATGATCTTCAAATCATGGATGCCATTAGTGGATGTTACGAAGAATACAAAATATTGAAGAAAAAATAATTTTTGCAAACCCTCATTTGCCTTTTTTTAACCTTCAAAAAATACATCAAATCCCTAATTTTTATGAATTGGGGATTTTTATTTTAAACTCAATTTCAAAATTTAATTGAAAAAAAATGTCTAAAATACCTTTTCAAAATATCGACTGGAACAAAATAGAAAAAACAGAACATCAAGGCACAACAGGAGTTGCACATTGGCAAACGGTTCAATTAGGAGGACTTCGAATCCGAAAAGTAAGGTATTCAAAAAATTATTTTGCTGATCATTGGTGTCAAAAAGGCCATATTGTACATTGTCTCGATGGACAATTTATTAGCGAAATGGAGAACGGAGAACAAGTTGAACTGACTAAAGGAATGACTTATGTAGTTTCTGATGATTTAAGTTCTCATCGTTCCATATCCAAAGGTGGGGTTACTTTATTAATTATTGACGGAGCCTTTTTAAAATAATAGTTCAAGCAAATTAAAATATTATCTCTACATTTACTTATATCAAAACTAAACTTAATTAAATACTAATACCATGGCAAAAAGTCAAGACGCTAAAAAGACCGTAAAAAAAGAGCCTCTTAAAACGGCAAAGGAAAAGAAAGAAGAAAAGAGAGAAAAGAAAAATAGCCCAAAAAGAGACTAATCATTACTGTTATCAGTCTCAGTATCCGTTTTCCAGCTTAACTAGATTAGTAATTTGGGCTTGAAAACGGAGACTATAGGATGAGACTAAAAAATCTTATTTAACTGGAATATTTTCTAAAATTTCTAACAAAAATTTCCAGAATTTCTGAGCAGAAGAAATACTTGCTCTTTCATCAGGAGAATGTGCTCCTTGTATTGTTGGTCCAAAAGAAATCATATCCATATCCGGATAATTAGTCCCTAAAATTCCACATTCAAGACCTGCATGACAAGCTACTACTTTTGGTTTTTCATTATTTTGTCTTTCGTAAATTCCAACTAAAACATCTAATATCTCTGATTTTGAATTAGGAGTCCAACCTGGATAAGAACCTGAAAATTCCACTTCGCAACCCATTAATTCAAATGCAGAACGCAATGCGTTGGCTAAGTCAAATTTAGAAGTTTCCACAGAAGAACGGGTTAAACATTGTACAGAAAGCTGTCCATCGCCAACAATAACTTTGGCGATATTATTGGATGTTTCCACTAAATCATCAAAATCGGCACTCATTCTATACACACCATTATGTGCTGTATATAATGCTCTTACAAAATAAAACTGCGCTATTGAAGGCATCACTTTTGCGGGAACAGTTTCTAATTTTTCGAAAACAACTTCTAGATTGGGTTCTGTAGTTTTAAACTCAACTTTGATTTCGTTTACAATTTGTTGCATATCAAATACAAAAGCTTCATCGTACACTTCGGCAATAATAACTTTTGCGATACTTTCCCGCGGAATAGCATTACGCAAACTTCCTCCTTGTATTTGGGCGATTTGCAAACCAAAATTATCAAAACCATCAAATAATAATCGGTTCATTATTTTATTTGCATTCCCTAAACCTTTATGAATATCTATTCCTGAATGTCCGCCTTTCAATCCTTTTACAGTAATGGAGTATCCAACAGATCCTTCTGGGGTTTGCTCTTCATCATATTCTGCTGTTGCAGTAACATCAATTCCTCCTGCGCAGCCAATATCAATTTCATCATCTTCCTCGGTATCTAAATTCAACAGAATTTGTCCCTGAAGCACACCTCCTTTTAAGTTCAAAGCACCTGTCATTCCCGTTTCTTCATCAATCGTAAATAATGCTTCAATAGCAGGATGTTGGATATCTTTACTTTCTAAAATAGCCATAATTGCAGCTACTCCAAGACCATTATCAGCTCCAAGTGTAGTCCCTTTAGCGCGAACCCAATCTCCATCAACATACATATCAATTCCTTGAGTGTCAAAATCAAAAATGGTATCGGCATTTTTTTGATGTACCATATCCAAATGCCCTTGAAGTACAAGAGCTTTACGGTTTTCCATTCCAGGAGTGGCTGGTTTGCGGATAATTACGTTTCTAATTTCATCTTCAAAAGTTTCTAACCCCAGACTTGTTCCAAAATTTTTCATAAATTCGATAACACGCTCTTCTTTTTTAGAAGGTCGAGGTACGGCGTTTAAATCGGCAAATTTATTCCACAGTGCTTTTGGTTCTAGATTTCTTATTTCTTGGCTCATTTATTTTTGTTTGATGTTTAACATTTTCAGTTGTCAAAGTTACAAAGTTTATATTCTTTTTGATACTAATTGATATTGTAATTATATTTACAGTAATAAAAATTCACAGTGTGCAATCAAAATATTTTCTTCCTTCTTTTCTTCTTGTTCAAATAGTTGTGTTGCAGATTATTCCTTTCTTTCCAGAATTTATAGAACAAATCTATAGTACTGGTTTCTATCCTATAGTTTCAAATTTTTTAAGAAATATTTTTGGCAGAATTCCTTTTTCGGCTGGAGATTGCATTTATTTTATTGTAATACTAGTTCTTGCAAAATGGTTTTGGAGCAAACGCAAATCTTGGAAATTAGAATGGAAAAATAATATTTTAAGTATTCTAAGTTTTGTTTCTGTCTTTTACTTTTTGTTTCATGTACTTTGGGGATTCAACTATTATCGGCAGCCTCTTTTTGAAAAAATGAAAATTGAAAACGATTATACGGATATCGATTTATTGATTTTTACCAAAAAATTAATTTTAAAAACAAATGCTATTCAGTTACAAATTACAAAAAATAAGCAGTCAAAAGTTGTCTTTCCTTATACTCAGGAACAGGTTTTTGAAATGAATTTAAATGGATATAAAAATGTATCAAATAACTACCCCTCCTTTTCATATACAAATTTGAGTGCTAAAAAATCCATTTTTAGTTTGCCGCTAACCTATATGGGTTTTGGCGGTTATTTGAATCCATTTACCAATGAGGCCCAAGTTAATTATTTGATGCCAATGTATAATTCTCCAACTACAAGTTGTCATGAAATGGCACATCAAATAGGTTATGCAAGTGAAAGTGAATGTAATTTTATTGGTTTTTTAGCTTCCGTTAAAAATGATAATTTATATTTTCAATATTCGGGTTACAGTATGGCATTACGTTATTGCTTAGGCAACTGGCAAGTTCGCAATGAAAAGGTGTTCAAACAATTATTAAAAAAAATTCATCCTGGTATTCTGAAAAACTATCAAGAGAGTGAGGATTTTTGGAAACAATACCAAACACCTATTGAAACTGGTTTTCATACCTTTTATGACAATTTTCTAAAATTAAACCAACAAAAAGATGGGATGGAAGGCTATAGCAAATTTGTAAATTTGATGGTCAATTTTTACCCAAAAAACCAAGATTTATAGAAAACAACTTCTTAAGATATTAAAAAATCCTTTTCTAATTATATTTTTTCTAATAGCAAACCAGTAGCCGTAAGTCCAGGTCCAAATGCCATGGCGACGATTTTGGTTCCTGAAACTAAGCTAGTATCATTCACAATTTCGTTTAAAATATGAGGAATTGTATCCGAAGACATATTCCCTTGGCGACGTAATATAGTATAAGACCAACTTGCTTGCTCTTTTGACAATCCTATTGCCTCTATAACATAATCAAATAATTTTTGGCCCTCCAGGATGAATTGCAAAATGCATTTTTGTTTTTTGATTATCAAGATCAATTGAAGCTTTCTTGCAAAGTGTTGTTAAAAAAGGTTTTATATTTTTGCGAATAAAAACAGGAACACGTTTGGAAAGAGTCATCAAAAAATTATATTCCCCTAAATCCCAAGACATATCCTCTAAGGAATCTGGAATAATAACTTCATGAGCGGCGAGAATTCGGAGTCCTTTTTTATCAGGAAATGATGCGTCTTTAAGAAATGATTCTTCATCAAATAAGGAATATCCAATAAAACCATCTGCAAAAAGAGAACAAATCATGGTATTTGAATTAGAAAACTCAACCAAATTAAGGTGAGCAGAAAGCAACTCTGTATGAATGACATCCACTCTTCCGTGATTTTCACTAGTGCATAGTAAACTACGTCCTGTACGTATTGCAGGAAAGGCACCATAACATCCCATGTGATGGAATGGGTAACTTGCACCGTTTCCCAATCTCTTTCTATTACTGCTTCCTGAGCAACACTTGGAGAAGAATAACCAGAGCAAGTAACATGTATAAGATTTTCGGGGCTTGTATTGGTATTGGCATAAAATTCATCAAAAAACAAATCCCATTTTCCTTTTAAACCATTCCATTCGTACCTCTATTTTAGGGCCATAAAGATTTCCAGGTTTGATTTCAAAACCGGGTGGAAAATGATATTCAGAAGGTAAGGTAATATCCATTTCATTTTCGATAAAATGCTCAACTTCTTCAAAAATCAAAATTTGCCTGCTATTGATACTTTCTGATGAAACGGAGTATTTATCTACATGCTCAGAGATAGACTCAAAAGATACTGACTCCATAGTATCAATTTCAGAACTACTCGATTGTGGGAGATTTTGAAAATGATACTATAAAAATTTAGTGTATTGATTGTGCTTTGTCTGGTCTATTAATTTCCCTACCAAAATGGGATGAAAATTAGAAAGAATAACGCTTTTCATTAATTAAAAACTATGTTAGTTTTATAAAATAGTATTACAAAAAAACAGTGTTTATTTGTACCGTAAGAATGCAATCACAACTTTTCATTTACTTTTATTAAAGTGAAAATTATGTTGTGTTTTTGTGAATTAATTTAAAAAAACGAAGTCAAAAAAAAATGTTATTGTTACAAAAAAAGCGGTTCCTACAATTGCAATCGAATTAAAAATTAAATTTTATAATAGTTTTTTTTTTAAATTTCGTCAGTTGTGAATGTGGTAAAACTTTTCTTTTTAAATGGTCGGATAATCAATCGCCCTTCACGGTCAAAACGAATGTAATTATAAACCCAATTCAGGAAGACTACAGCTTTATTTTTGAAACCAATTAAAGAGAACAAATGCACAAACATCCATACAAACCATGCGAAAACACCATTAAAATGATATTTAGGCAAATCTACTACAGCTTTATTACGTCCTATGGTTGCCATGGCACCTTTGTCATTATAATCAAAAGCCTGCATGGGTATTTTTTCAATTAATTTAATGATGTTTTCACTCAACAATTTCCCTTGTTGTATGGCAGGTTGCGCCATCATGGGATGTCCTTGTGGATAGTCTTGTGTTTCCATAACTGCGATATCACCAATGGCAAAAATAGTGTCATAGCCCGCAACTTGGTTGTATTGGTTTACTCGAATGCGTTCTACTTTTTCAACTAATGAACTAGCGTCTAATCCTGCAACAGCTGCGCCTTGAACACCTGCAGTCCAGATTACGGTTGCGGTTTCAAAAGTTAGATCAGAATTAGTGGTAATGGTTCGACCATCATAATTAGTTACGCGAACATTTTTCCAAATTTTTACGCCTAGGTCAATTAAAAATTTTTCGGCGGCATTTGAAGCGTCTTCACTCATCATATTTAGAATTCGATTGCCACTTTGAATGAGGTTTATTTCCATTTTGGTTATGTCCAAATCAGGGTAATCTTTTTGCAAAATAGCTTTTTTCATTTCGGCTAAAGCTCCTGCTAACTCAACACCTGTGGGTCCGGCACCTACGAGTACAAAACTTATTAGGCTTTTTTGTTCCGCAATATCAGTGGTTAAAACAGCTTGTTCAAAATTTTCGAGAATCAAACTTCGAATATTAAGTGATTCTGGTATGGTTTTCATAGACATACTGTTACGCTCAATTTCTTTATTACCAAAATAATTGGTTTTAGACCCTGTGGCTATCACGAGATAATCATAATGGAGTTCGCCAATCTCTGCAATGACTTTTTGGTTTATGGTATCAATTTCTGTTACTGTTGTGAGTCTGAAATATACCTCTTCAAATTCTTGAATTACTTTCCGAATGGGATAAGCAATGGATCCAGCTTCGAGTCCGCCGGTGGCAACTTGATACAAAAGCGGTTGAAAGGTGTGGTAATTGTGTTTGTCTAAGAGTACGACTTGAACGTTTTTGTTTTTAAGTTTTTTGACCAATTCGAGTCCTGCAAAACCTCCACCAATGATTACTATTCTGGGATTTGATGATTGTGGGATGTTCATTTAGCTAAAGTATTTCAGAGTTGTAGAGAATCAAAGATACAAAGTTTGTGGATTAGAATATTCAACTTATGGGTATTAAAAAAATCACCTTCTTGTTGGAATTGAATAAAGAAAAGTCAACGTAAGAATCCTAATGCATTTTTTTGTTAGGTATTGCAAAAGTTATACATTAGCCCCGATAGAAGGGAAAATCCTTTTTTATCGTTTTTTTTTCAAACGATAAAAAAGATTGGAATGATAGCGGGAGGAGTAGTTTTGAAATAAAGAAAAGTTGTGCTCCCGAAAAAAAGGATCTCATTGTAACAAAAATTGATATTGGATTACTAATGTATATATGAGTGCTAGTTTAGAACAATCTTTTGTAAAGCAGTTACAGGAAAACCAGAATATAATCCACAAAATTTGTAGGTTGTATACTAATGGTGATGATGCGCATAAGGATTTGTTTCAGGAGATTACGATACAATTGTGGAAAGCATTCCCGAAATTTAGGGGAGATAGTAAATTTTCGACTTGGGCGTACCGAGTGGCATTGAATACGGCTATTACTTTGTATCGAAAAACAAAACGCTCCATAAGTACAATTGAGTTTGAAGGTAGGCAGCATTTTACGCATGACATCGAATATAATTATGAAGAGGAAGAGCAGCTCAAGTTAATGTACAAAGCTGTTTATCAATTAAATGACATTGAAAAGGCACTTATATTTATGTATTTAGAAGACAAGGATTATCAAGAAATTGCAGAAACTTTGGGAATTAGTGAGGTGAATGCAAGGGTAAAAATGAATCGAATTAAGGGGAAATTAAAAAAAATATTAAATCCATTAGGGGTATGAAAGAGCTGGATTTACTAAAAAAAGACTGGCAAAAGAATGATACTTCTTTTGTTGTGGTATCGGAAACTGAGATTTACAAAATGATTCACAAAAAATCTTCTTCGATTGTGAAATGGATTTTGATTATTAGTATTTTGGAGGTTTGTTTGTGGACATTTCTTAATGTTTTTTTTAATAGTGATGATTATTTTAAAGAAATGAAACATGACGAAATCATTACTTATATTAATGTTTTGAACTATTTTAGTTATGGAGTTGTGCTGGTTTTTATTTATTTATTTTATAAAAACTATATTGTTATTAGCACCACGGTTTCGACCAAACAATTGATGAAAGACATTTTAAAAACCAGAAAAACGGTTCAATATTATGTTTGGTACAATCTAGGAATGATTGTTTTGTATTGTATTATTGGTTTTACCATTGCTTTCACTTATAATCCGCAGCTCAGTTCTCTTAGAGATAAAATTGCAGGTGATGGAAAGATTTTGGCTATTACGATTGGAATTTTAGTACTTACTACTTTTGTATTCTTTGGTATTTTCTGGTTATTTTACCGATTACTGTATGGAATTTTACTCCGAAGATTGTATGCTAATTATAAAGAATTGAAAAAAATTGATCTTTAATTGTGGCGCTAAATTTCTATAAAAAATCTTATGCTATAATTAATATTCCCATTGTCTTAACCGATTTAATTCTTCTTGAGCTTTAATTTCTTCGGCTGGAATAACTTTTAAAAACGACGGATGTTGTTCGATAGCGTATTCTACTTTTTCGACAATTTCGTCGATGGTATCGTTATCATAATCAATATCTAAAGGTTCTTTGATGATAAACGACTGGAGTATTCCTTTCTTTTTCATACGCAGTCCTTTTTTGTCAAAAGAACGACGGAATCCGTCAATTACTATAGGAACAACTACTGGTCTATGTTGTTTGATAATGTGAGCGGTTCCTTTGCGTACTGGTTTAAAAGATTTTGTGGTTCCTTGTGGAAAAGTAATTACCCAGCCGTCGGCTAAAGCAATTTTAATATTTTCAGTATCGTTAGGGTTTATGTCTCTTTTTTCGGTGACATCAACTCCTTTAGATCTCCAAGTGCGTTCTACCGTTATAGCGCCTACATAGGATAAAATCCTTGGTAATAATCCGGCCTGCATGGTCTCTTTGGCGGCTACATAATAAATATTCATTTTTGGATGCCAAAGATAACAGACATTTTTTATGGTATCTTCTCTGCCACTTAAACTGGCATTAAAGACATGAAACATGGCAACCACATCAGCAAAATAGGTTTGATGATTGGATATAAATAGTACGTTGGTATCTGGTAAAGTTCGAATAATTTCGGAACCTTCTATTTGCAATTCATTGAAACCTCGGTATCGTCTATGAGTGATGCCTCCGAAAATACGGATAAGCCATTTTTTTATAAATAGTATGTGACCAAAAGGATTTCTTTTAAACAATCCCATATAAATTTGTGTTTTTTTTATTGAACAGGCAAACATACGAAATTTATTTTGGAAGTAATTTACATTTTTTTAACGTTAAATTTAGGTTTAAATTACTTTTTAATAGCTGATTTCAAAACCTCTTTGAGTTCACTTAACATCATAGCAGTAGCTCCCCAAACAATATGTTTTTCGATTTCAAAAGCTGGAATACTAATTGTATCCGCATAGGAAGTTGTTAGTGTTGTTTCAATAATAATGGTTTCGCTCATGAAAACAGAAAGTGGTAATTCTAGTATAGCCGCTACTTCTTTAGGATCAGGTTTAAAAAAAAGTTCTTCTTTTGCTACCCCTAAAAAAGGGTAAACCATAAAGTTACTTGGAGGAATATACAATTCTGTAAAAGGTTTTATAATTTCTATTTTGTCTGGATGAATCCCAATCTCTTCATATGTTTCGCGTAATGCAGTATTGGCAAAATTAGTATCATCAGTTTCAAATTTACCTCCTGGAAATGCTATTTGTGCGGAATGAACTCCTTTGTATGAATTCCGAACAATCAAAACCAAATGTGTAAGACCATTTTTGGGATAAAACAACATCATAACTGCTGCAATTTTTGGTTCTTTTTGATTCATATCAATGCGCTTCAAACTTTCAATACGTTCTAAAGGAGCCATTTTAAGATGCGCATCAAGAGCAGGAAGCTGTGTTGTAATTAATTTAGGAACATACTCTAAAAATTCTTGGAAATCCATAATCAAAGTCTATTTTTGCATCCAAAATAGGATAGCAATATTTTCAAACTAGTTAGCAATAAATTCATCGACTAGTAAGTTTTATAAATATAGTTTAGAAAATAGAATTTTACAATTTTTTTTAAACAAAAGCCATTACAAATGTATAGTAAAGAAGAAACACAAAGATTAAAACGCGAATTCTGGGTTACTTTTGCAGATAAATACCCCCGAAAATGGGTTTTATACGACACTAAAATAAAAGACTTTTCTTTCAAATTTTATGTTGATAATAAAAAAGCACAAGTTCTTATCGATATTGAACATCGTAATGATGAAAAAAGATACGCTTATTTTGAAAAACTAGAAGCATTAAAAAACATTTTGGAAGAAGAATTCATCACAGATTTGGTTTTTGAAAAAGAATTTAATCTTGAAAATGGAAAAACTATTAGCCGCATTTGGGTTGAAAAACTGGATGTTAGCGTCAGCAACAGAAAATATTGGGATGAAATTTTTGATTTTTATAATGAGAAAATGAATGCACTCGAATTATTTTATTTAGAATATGATACATTTATAAAAAACATTGACTAATTTTTTCTGCAACAAAAACAATTAATTTCTTACAAACATCACTATTTTTTTTATATTTGGTTTAAACTTAAAATCATAATGAAAAAAATCTTTTTTGTTCTTCTCTTACTTGGAATCTATTCTAGTTCATATTCTCAAACTGATTATTCTTTTGTATATAATAATGATTCGATACTGCGCAAAGGCGTTTCTTTGCATGAATTAAAAAAATATAAGGAAGCTCTCGTCGAATTTGAAAAAATCAAGCCAATTGACCCTAAATTTCTCAATGCACAATACGAAAAAGCCTTGTCTCTTTCAGCCTTAGAGAAAAAAGAAGATTTGAAGATTCTATTTGAAGATTTATATCAAAAAAATAGAATGCCAGAATTCCCAACTTTATACACTCTTTATGGCAGTTTTCTTAGTGATGAAAAAGAATATGAGAAATCCGAAATGATTTTTAAAGAAGGAGAAAAATACCTTTCAAATTCTTCTTATTTCATGTATAACTTTGCTATTTTATATGTTAGAAAAGAGGAGCCCCAAAAAAGTATTGATATCCTTGAACGAATTATTACGAACAATCCCAATCATGCTTCATCACATTATTTATTGGGAGTTTTAGCTTTTGAAAATGGCAAAATAACTGAGGGAACTTTAGCCTTAATGAGTTATTTAGTTATATCGCCTACAGGACGATATGCGGAACAAGCTATCTTGAAATTGAACGCTAAATTTGGTCAAAATTATTTAGAAAAAAACAAACTAGTATTTTCAAAATCAGGAGATAATTTTGAAGAAATAGAAACAATTCTTAGAAATCAATTACCTCTTAATAGTGCTTATAAAGTAAAGTCAGAAATTGATGACGTCGTGATTCGCCAAGTTCAAGCAGTGGCAGAATATACTCTAGAGCACAAAATGGGAGATGGTTTTTTTGAAACTACCTATATTCCTTGGATTAAAAACCTTATGGAACAAAAACAATTTGAAGGATTCTCTTACTACATGTTATTGTCTATGGAAAACAAATTAGGCAAACAACTGACTTCTCAAAAGAAAAAAATCACTGAATTTAATGAGAACTATATCCTTAAAGGATTTTGGTCTTATTACGCCAAAAGAAAATTAGATCTTTTTGGTAATACTCAAGAAGTGATTGTTAGTCTAAAAAATGGAAAACCCTATCTTATTGGTGTACAAAATGACGGAAAAAAAGAAGGGAAATATAAATACTTAAATGAAGATGGAAATCTAAACGGGGAATTGAATTTTAAGAATGATGCCTTAGAGGGACTTCAAAAATATTATGATGAAAATGGAAATCTAACGGAAGAAAAATCTTTTATAAACAATAAGTTGGATGGAACACGAACTGCTTATTTTTCAAATGGCTCCATCAGTGTAAAAGAAAATTATAAAGACGATCATCTCGAAGGAATTAGCACTTCCTATTATCCAAATGGCGGAAAACAATGTGAAATTAATTTTACAAACGGAGAACGAAATGGAAAATTTATTTGTCTTCATGAAAATGGTGTTCAAAAATCAAGCATCGATTATACAAATGGAAAAATAAATGGCGCATACTTAAGCTATAATGAAGTTGGAGACTTAATAGAAAGTTCGACTTATGTAAACGGGCAAATTGAAGGAGATTATCATGAATATTATGATGGTAAAGTAATCAAATCAGAATCGAAATTTAGTAACGGAAAAAATCAAGATTCATATAAAAGCTTTTATAGTAATGCAACTTTAGAAAGAGAAAATAGCTTTGAAAACGGTAAAATAAAAAAATCAAATAACTATTTTTTAAATGGCAAAAAATCTAGTGAAGCCTTATACAATGAAAACGAAGAATTAGATACCTATAGTTATTTTGATATGAATGGCAATCTGTATTTTGAAGAAAAATACAAAGGAGGAGAGTTAAAATCGGGTCTTCAATATTCTAGCAAAAACACAAAACCTACTAGCATTAATCTAACCAAAAGCGCTTTTGAAATGTCTAATTACGAAGGGAAATTATTAGTTTCCGGAACTTTTGAAAAAGGTAAAAAAAGCAATGAGTGGATCCATAATTTTGGATCAGGAAACATACGAATAAAGGAATTTTATCGCAATGGAAATCAAGATGGACTGAGCACAGATTACTACGAAAACGGATTAATAAACAGTATAAAAAACTATAGTAATGATACCATAAACGGCACTTATGAGGTGTATGAAAATGGTGTTTTAGACCGCACATTCAGTTACGCCAAAGGAAATCAAAACGGTCCTTTCACAACATTCTACAGCGATGGAAGTTTGAAAACTGAAGGATATTTTATAGATGGAGATTTGAATTTTTATAAAAATATTTATTGGCAAAATGGAACTGTTGCCCGAAAAGAAAAATTTATTGACGACCATAAAACATCTCTTATAACATATAATCTGAAGGGTGAAATTGAAAATAATTTTGATTACAAAAACAAAACAGGAAAATTCACGTTCCACTATAACAACGGCACAATTATTCAAATAGCCGACCTGATAAATGGGAAATTAAACGGTAAATTTATAAGTAAAGACAATCTCAATACGCCAATATTAGAATGCGAATATGTAAACGGATTATTACACAATTCATATAAAAAATACAGCCCTTTAGGAACCGTTTTTTCGGAAAGTATTTATTATTGTGGGAAACTAAATGGCAACTACAAACAGAATGACTTAGTTGGAAATTTAAGGTTATCTGATGAAAATACTTTTGGTGATGAAAATGGAAAATCAACCCGTTATTATCCGAATAAATCAAAAATGACTGAGTATAACGAGTTAAATGGATTAGTTATAGGAGAACAAATCTATTACAACCAAAAAGAAGAGCCTATTTTAGCACTTGGATATGATAACAATATTCTTTCTTATTATATTCGTAAAAGTAAAACAGGTTTATTAGATGAAAAAGTAGCCATTACTGACGAAACTGCTGAAATCATTTCTTTGTATCCAAATGGTAAAACAGCTATTCAAATGCATTTTGTAAAAGGCAATTTAGAGGGGCAATTTTTAATTAATAACAACGATGGAAAACCAGAATTTCAATGCCAGTATCATACAAATTTATTAGATGGAGATCGAATAGTGTATTATACAAATGGTGCAATATATAAAAAGGAACATTTTGTAAAAAACAATTATGAAGGCCCACAAGAATACTTCAAAGAAGACAAAAAACCTTGGTTAACTGCTACGTATAAAAACGACGAATTACATGGCAATACGTTTATATACAAAGAAGGTAAGCTAGTACTAACAAAAAAATATGATTCAGATGAATTGGTTGAAATTATCAAATAAAAAGGTGTTCTGTTTTGTGCTTTTGGGATTTATTTTCATGAAAGTACAAGCACAAAAAACGCTTCAAGAATACAAAACCATATATCCAAATTTCAATGAACTTGTTCTAAATGATACTCAAAACTATGACATTAGCATTGCTGATAAAAAAATAAAAATCATTCAGGATAACCATTATGAAGCAATGATTCTGTCCGAAAATGGCATACAAAACAATACAGAATCTTTTTCTTACTCTGAATTAATAAAACTAAAAGAATATGATGCGTATACCGTAATTAATGATAATGGAAAAGAAAGAAAAATAAAGGTAACCCAAACTGCAGAAAAACAGGCGCAAGAAAGCGCTATCTTCTATAATGATGTTAAAGAACGTCAATTGACTTTTCCAAATTTAGAAGCTGGAGCCAAAAAAGTGTATAATTATCAAACCGAATTTACAGACCCTTATCTGCTGCATAAATTTATTTTTGGTGGAAATGCTCCAATACTAAATTCAAGTTTAGAAATTAAAACCGATAAAGAAATTACTATTGGATACAAAATTTTTAACGATCCAAACAACAACATTGCCTTTTCGAAAACAGAAAAAAAAGGAAAATGGATTTATAAATGGACTTTAAAAGATATAAAACCCGTAAAATTTGAAGAAAATTCTCCAGGCTATTTATATGTAATCCCGCATATTAATATTTTTATAAAAAACTATACGGTAGACTCTAAAGTCGTCGAAGTATTAGGAGATGAAAACAAACTTTTTCAATATTATAAAGGCTTTGTAAAAAATTTAAATCAAGATGAAAATGCTGATTTAAAAGACCTATCTCTTGCACTAACAAAAAATCAAACCAATGATGTTGATAAAATAAAAAGTATTTTTTATTGGGTAAAAGACAATATAAAATATATTGCTTTTGAAAACGGATATGAAGGTTTTATTCCGCGGGAAGCTAGTTTTGTCTTCCAAAGAAAATTTGGAGATTGCAAAGATATGGCTAATATTATTTCAGGAATGGCTAAATATGCCAATATTAAAAATGTAACAATTGCTTGGATAGGAACTCGAAGCATTCCATATTCGTATTCAGAATTACCTACCCCTTCAGTAGACAACCACATGATAGCTGTCTTCAAAAATGGTGAAGAATACTTGTTTTTGGATGCAACGGACAAAGAAACGCGTTATGGTATTCCTACAGCATTTATTCAAGGCAAAGAAGCGATGTTCAATGATAACGGCAACTATAAAATTATTCCCGTTCCCATTGTTCCTCCTGAAAAAAACGAAATCAAAGAAGTAGTGAAACTAAGCATTGACAAAACTAAATTAGTGGGTTCTGGTACATTAGAACTTATAGGGTATAACCGAAGTCATATCTTGTCAAAAATTGGTGATGCTTCCAATAAAACACGATTTGAGATGATTAAAAGTATTGTTCTAAAAGGCAATAACAAATTTAATCTAAAAGAATACACAGAAGAAAATAGGGAGGATCGTGACAAACCCTATAAAATCAATTTCAATTTTGATTTAGACAATTATATTGTAAAGGTGGACAAAGAAATATATCTCAACCTCTTTTTAGACAAGATATATGAAAAAATGACCATTGAAAAAGACCGAGTATCAAAGTTTGAATTTGAATTTTTAACCTTTTTCAACACACAATATGAATTAGAAATCCCTCAAAATTATAGTGTAAAATACCTGCCAAAAAACTTTAGTTTAGACAATGATGTACTGAAAGCCGATTTTATTTATGAAATCAAAAACAATAAACTACAACTAAATATTCAATTGAAACCAAAAAAATTGATGCTTGACACTACTGATTTCGAGCTTTGGAATGAAACCATCAAAAAATTAAAATCAAATTATACCGAAACCTTAATTTTATTAGAAAAATAATGAAAAGAAATATCCTAAAACGAATTTTTATTTTTGTGGCAATTTTAAATTGTAGCTTATTTTATGCACAAGAATACAATTACACTTTCAAAGATTATGATTGGAATGAAAAAGCCACAAGCGTTGCAATTCCTGAAAAATATAAAAACGAAAAAGAAGTAATTCTGGATCGTACTATAAAAATAGAAATAGCCGTTGATGGCAAAAATGCAATTCAATATCGATTGTTACACGAGAAAATTTATATCAATTCTGATGATGCCATCGAACGAAATAATAAAATTTATATTCCATTTGGAAAAGATGAAAATGTAATTGCTAATAAAGCGAGAGTGCTCTTGAAAAATGGCAAAGTCATTACCTTAGATAAAAATGATATCAAAGAGGAAATAGATGAAGAAAAAGGAGTAAAATACAATTATTATGCTATCAATGGACTTGAAAAAGGAGCGGTTATTGAAAAGTTTTACATCCTTGAGGAAATGCCCGATTTGAATGGTAAAACATACAAAATGCAAGATGAATATCCTATTGCAAATTTAAATTTTGAGTTGATTTATCCGGAACATTTAATTTTCAAAACAAAAAATTATAATGGCTTAAATGAACCAACAATAGACACTAAAAAATTCGATAAAAAATCAGTTCTTAGCATTTCTGAAAAAGATATAGTTGCTTTAAATGATGATGAACAATATTCAAATTGGGATGTGAGGCTAAAATTATTCCGTTATAAACTTGATGGAAATACCGCTAATGGAGCTAATAATTTGTATAATTTCAAAGAATTTGCAACTAACTTACACCAACGAATTAACCCAGAACTGGATAAAAAACAACTAAAAGTTATAGATGATTTTTGCAAGAGTATTCCAAAATCAGATGATTTACAAGAACAAATATGGAATATCGAAAACAAAATCAAAAAAACAATTGCTTTTGGAAAATACATCGAGCCTAAAGAATTTCTATCTGATGTTATCAGCTCAAAACAAGCTAGTGAAATAGATATTTTGAAATTATATTTGGCCGTTTTCAAAAATTTAAAAATAGAGAATAATGTCGTATTTACTTCAAGTAGATATAAAATTCCATTCGATAAAGATTTTGAGAGCTATGAAAATATTGATGATATTTTAATTTATTTTCCAACAATAAAAAAATATTTAACTCCCACAGAAATCGAATACCGCATTCCACTAATTCCGGTTCGTTTAGCCAATAACTATGGTTTGTTTCTTAAAGAAAAAATATATGCTGGAGTTTCAATGGGAATAAGCGAAATCAACTTTATAGATATTCCAGGCACTGAAATCACGCATGATATAATGGATATTACAGTTGATTTTACAAAAGACATTGAAAATCCAACCGTTACGAGTCGCATTGCTTTTGGTGGATATTCAGGTTTAAATTTTCAACCCATCAAAGATTTTGCTTCCGCAGAACAATATAAAACAATGTTGAAAAGTATTGCTGAAAATTATACCGTGCAAACGGAATATCAAAGTTTAACTACCGAAAATGATGGAACAGAATTTATAGGTAAAAAACCATTTATTTTGAATATCACTTTTGATGGAAAAGATCTTATCCAAAAAGCGGGTGAAAATTATTTATTTTCGGTGGGGCAAACTATCGGAAGACAAATGGAATTTTATCAAGAAAACAAAAGGGTATTACCAGTAGAAATTGACTATCCCCATTATTACACCCGAAAAATCAAAATAAAACTTCCCAAAGGAGCTACGGTTAAAAACTTAGATAAATTTGTAATGGATTTTAAAACCGATGTAAATGGCAAAACGGAAGCGGCTTTCAATAGTAAATTCACTAAAGAAAATGATGAAATAACTGTTGAAAATACCGAATTTTATAATATAATCAATTATCCTCTATCCACTTTTGAATCTTATAAAGCTGTTATTAATGCTGCAGCTGATTTTAATAAAATTGTCATTATTGTCAACAAATAATAGCTTCCCAATGCATTTCAAGCCCAGCAATTTGTTGGGCTTTTTTTTAGTATAAAAAATGAAGTGAATTCTATATCAATTAAAAGTCAAGAAGCCAATTACTATTTAAACATTAAAAATATTATAAACTATAATTCGGTCCTCATAATTGATATACAATTGTTTTCTATTATCTTGATTTTTCCTAGTAATAATGGAAAGAGTGCAATCTAAACCTTCGTTATTTTTGCAGGTAAATGTGTAAACAATATCGGTATCATTTTCTGTTCTATCTTGATAATCGATAATTTCAAAAAGCTGAATAATTTGAGAATAAACAACAATCCTATTTTTGTTAGTGTCTAAAGAAATCAAAATATTGACTAAGTCCAAATCAGACCAATTACTCCATTTCCCTTTTTCATTTTTCTCCAAAACGCTAAAGCCAGATGTTTTAAATTTATAAACTTGTCCATAGGAACTTTGAATACCCAAACTCAAAAAAAATATAATTATAAATGCCTTTATTTTAGTCATCATTCCGTAAAATTTAAAAATCAAATTTTGTTAATTCGCTTCTAGCTGTATTAAAATCGATTATCATCTCATCAATAATAGCCTTCGCTGATTTTATTTCGTGAATTAATCCAGCAATTTGACCTATTTCTAGTTCGCCTTCCATCAAATCTCCTTCAAACATTCCTCTTTTAGCTCTTGCTCTTCCTAATAAAGCGCTTAGTTCTTCTTTGGTAGGACAACTTTCATATAAATGTTGAACATCCTCATAAAATTTATTTTTAATTAACCGGACAGGCGCAAGTTCTTTTAAGGTAAGTTGCGTGTCGCCCTCTTTAGTATTGATAATTGTTTGTTTAAAACTATCATGAGCTGAAGATTCGATAGAAGCAGCAAAACGACTTCCAACCTGAACACCATCAGCGCCTAGAACCATAGTCGCGAGCATTCCTCTACCTGAAGCAATTCCTCCGGCAGCTATTATTGGAATTTTAATTTTTTCTTTCACCATTGGAATTAAAGTAAGTGTGGTCGTTTCTTCTCTTCCATTATGTCCACCAGCTTCAAATCCTTCTGCCACAATTGCATCAACTCCTGCCTCTTGTGCTTTTAATGCAAAAACAGAACTACTGACTACATGTACAACAGTTATACCGTTTTCTTTCAAATAAGAAGTCCATGTTTTTGGGCTTCCCGCTGATGTAAAAACAATTTTCACTCCTTCATCGACGATAATTTTCATAATTTCCTCGATGTTAGGATAAAGCATCGGGACGTTGACACCAAACGGTTTTGAAGTAGCTTTTTGGCATTTTTGGATGTGTTCTCTTAAAACTTCAGGATACATGGAACCGGCACCAATTAATCCTAAACCGCCAGCATTACTGACTGCACTTGCGAGTTTATAACCACTATTCCAAATCATTCCTCCTTGAATAATTGGGTACTTAATTTTAAAAAGCGTGGTAATTTTATTCATTTACAATCTCGAATATTAATGTTTAATGATTTTTCCAGTTTTATAATATCCTTTTGCCTCTATTTTGTATACATACATTCCTTGATTCAACGTTTTCAACGACAAAGTAGTAAATTGATTTGAAATTTTTTGCTCAACCAATTTTTGCCCCAAAATAGAGTAAATAAATAAAGTTCCTTGATTAAAATTTTCAGGGAATGAAATGGATAAAATATCATTAGTAGGATTTGGGTACATCTTAAAATCACCTCCATTAAATTGTTCTACAACTAATCCATTTGAAATGGCTAATGCAAAATCAGGAATTCCATAACCAAATTGATAGTTTGGTGTTGCAAATTTATCAGCTGATTCATAAAGTAACTGTTTGATTTCTTGGTTTGTTTTTTCAGGAAAAGCTTGCCATAAACATGCAATCATACCTGCTATTATTGGACTAGAAAAAGAAGTTCCACTTGAAGTAACTATATTGCCTGATTCATTTGATAAAACAGTCGCATACCCTTGCGCCATTACATCAGGTTTTATCCTTCCATCAAATGAAGGCCCTATAGAACTGAATGATGCTAAATTTTCGGTTGGTGTCACGGCTCCAACTGCAATAACCGAAACTGCATCAGCTGGTGCTGAAATATAGGGATTTGCTGAACCACCTGAATTACCTGCTGAAACAACTACAAGCATCCCTCTACTAAAAGCGATTTCAGCCCCTTTAGAAATAAAAGTTGTTGCACCATTCATATCACTATAACTATAATCGTAAGCTGGATTGGTATGCTCATCCGAATAACCTAAAGAAGTATTAATCACATCTACACCTAAGCTATCGGCTTTTTCAGCTGCTTCGACCCATAAGGATTCTTCAACAGGATTTTCAGAAGTATCATCTTCCGTAATAAATAAATAATAGGATGCATCAGGTGCTGTTCCTACTAAAAAATTTTCTTTATACCCACCCATTGTTGAGAGTACTGAAGTTCCGTGTGAGCTTCCGGTATAGAAATCGGGGTTTCTTAATACATAATCATATCCCCCTAAAATTTGATTATTATCTCTTAACCGTTGAAAAGGCAATGCAGTATTAACCCCTGGAAAACCAGCGTCCATAACTGCAATAATTTTTCCAGAACCGGTATAATTCTGTTGATGCATAACTTGGCCTTGAAGCATCTGTATTTGATTGGCCGAATTACCATAAGCAAAATTAACTTGAGTCTCTAGTTTTTTATTTGTGGTTTTAACTTTAGTAATAGTTGTTTTTTTACCCGCCTGATTAAGTGTCTTATCAGCAAAATCAACTTTTTCTACAAAAGAAAGCAATTTCAAAGCTTCAATATTAGCTTGATTACCTCGAATATGTAGCGCGTTCAACCATTTAGATTTTGCCATTACAACAATTCCTGTTGCTGCTTTTATTTGAGTTATATAAGAGGATTCAATAGGAATGTCTTTAAAATCTATTACTATATTTTGATTTGTTCTTCTGTCCAAAGCCCTTTGTGAGAGCATCTCTAAAGGAGCATTATAATAAAAAGAAGCATTGGGTTTTGCGTTAAAATAAACCCAAGCATCTTCTTGTGAAAAAGCTGAAAAAGTAACAAAAAAGGCTATAAATAATTGTACAATTTTTTTCATATTCTAATTAAATGTAATGATTCAAAGATAAGAAACTATTTAAACTTTATTTGTTAAATAAACTATTACAATAAAAAGAAACAAGGAGAGAGCATATTAAAAAAGCTTTATTAATTCTATCTGAAATCAATTAAAAAAAATAAAATTATGAAATAACTCCCGAACCAATCAATTCATCGTCTAAATACCAAGCAACAAATTGCCCTTCAGTTATAGCCGATTGTGGTTCCTCAAAAGAAACATACATTCCATTTTCGAATTGATGAAGTTTTGCTTTTTGCAAGGGTTGACGGTAACGAATACGCGCCATAACATCCATTGATTCACCATTAACTAAAGCTAAATCGGTACGCACCCAATGCAATTCTGTGGAATCAATGAATAATGCTTTCCTAAACAACCCAGGATGTTGACTGCTTAATCCCGTATAAATGGTATTGGTTATCACATCGGTTGCTATAATAAATAAAGGATCGGTTGTTCCTCCAACGTTTAACCCTTTTCGTTGACCGATAGTAAAATAATGAGCGCCTTGGTGTTTTCCCACCACTTTCCCCATTTCAGGTGTATAATGATTTTTTGTTGCTGCTGCTATTAATTGATCCTTAGTCGAAAGTAATTGCTCCGGTCTAAAATCATAAACAGCATCGTTTTTATCAATTTGAATAATCAATCCTTCTTTAGGTTGTAGTTTTTGCTGTAAAAATTCAGGCAAACGTACTTTTCCTATAAAACACAAACCCTGAGAGTCTTTCTTTTCTGCCGTAATCAAATCCATTTGAGACGCAATTTCGCGAACTTCAGGTTTTGTTAATTCTCCAATTGGAAATAATGATTTTGACAATTGTTCTTGTGATAGCTGACAAAGGAAATAAGATTGGTCTTTATTATTATCGGCTCCCGCTAAAAGTTGATACACTTTTTGTCCATTGACTGCTATTTCGCTTTTACGACAATAATGTCCTGTAGCCACATAATCTGCGCCAAGGCTCAATGCAATTTTCAGGAAAACATCAAATTTTATTTCGCGATTGCAAAGTACATCGGGATTTGGAGTACGTCCTTTTTCATATTCACTGAACATGTAATCGACGATTTTTTCTTTGTATTCTTCACTTAAATCAACGGTTTGAAAAGGAATACCAAGTTTTTCAGCAACTAACAAAGCATCATTACTGTCTTCTAGCCAAGGACATTCATTTGAAATTGTAACAGAGTCATCATGCCAATTTTTCATAAAAAGTCCAATAACTTCATAGCCTTGTTGTTGCAATAAATATGCAGCAACACTTGAATCTACACCCCCTGAAAGCCCTACAACAACACGTTTCATTTTCAAATTATTATACTTTTATAAGGCTGCAAAGTTACAAAAAGATTTACAATACTATCAGTACCGTATTTGACTTAATTATTCTTACTTTTTGTTGCATTTTCAGGAAAACTCATATTCATTTCCTTAACTAATTTGCCTTTTTCAAAAAACTGCCAAACTCCAGCTTTCTTTCCATTTACAAATTTTCCACTTGAAACTATATTCCCTTCTGGATCTCTAAAAATAGCTGGTCCATTGTACTCATTATTTTTATAAAATGATTCTTCAAGCACAATCCCTTTTTCAGTATATTTTTTATAAATTCCTTCTTTAATATTGTTCTTATAGC
>CANEXR010000011.1 GCA_947443815.1 Flavobacteriaceae bacterium
ATTTTAACGTATAAAATTTGAAAATTCTACTTACTATTTAAAAGCTCTTTTTGGATTTAGTAGTTTACTATTTTTACGATAACTAAAAAAAATCGCGGTATGAATCCCATTAGTGATTCTTACCGCGATTGTAATTGTATAGAATGAATTGCTTATTTAGCAATGTTTACTGCTCTAGTTTCTCGTATAACTGTTACCTTAACTTGTCCAGGATAAGTCATTTCAGTTTGGATTTTTTGAGATATTTCAAAGGATAGGGTAGCAGCATTATCATCTGAAACTTTTTCACTCTCTACGATAACACGTAATTCTCTACCAGCTTGTATAGCATAAGCATTTTTAACACCGCTAAAACCATATGCTACTTCTTCTAAATCTTTTAAACGTTGGATGTAAGAATCCAATACTTGTCTTCTTGCTCCTGGTCTTGCTCCTGAAATAGCATCGCAAACTTGAATAATCGGAGATAGTAAAGACTTCATCTCTATTTCATCGTGGTGCGCTCCAATAGCATTACAAACTTCTTCTTTTTCACCATATTTTTCAGCCCACTGCATCCCTAATAAGGCATGAGGTAAATCACTTTCTGCATCTGGTACTTTACCAATATCATGGAGTAAACCCGCTCTTTTTGCTAATTTTACATTAAGTCCTAGTTCCGCAGCCATGATTCCACAAAGTTTAGAAACTTCACGGGAGTGTTGTAATAAGTTTTGTCCGTAAGAAGAACGGTATTTCATACGTCCTACCACTTTTATTAATTCGGGATGTAAGCCATGAATTCCTAAATCAATTACAGTACGTTTTCCTACTTCAATAATTTCATCATCAATTTGTTTAGCAGTCTTTGCAACCACTTCTTCGATACGGGCAGGGTGAATACGTCCGTCTGTCACTAATTTGTGTAATGCTAAACGGGCAATTTCTCTTCGTACAGGATCAAAACAGGAAAGAATAATAGCTTCTGGAGTGTCATCAACAATAATTTCAACGCCAGTTGCAGCTTCTAGAGCACGAATGTTTCTTCCTTCACGGCCAATAATACGTCCTTTAACATCATCAGATTCAATGTTAAAAACAGAAACGCAGTTTTCAACAGCTTCTTCAGTACCAACTCTTTGGATGGTATTGATGATGATTTTCTTGGCTTCTTGTTGTGCGGTAAGTTTCGCTTCCTCAATAGTATCTTGAATATGAGACATTGCCTTACTTTTAGCTTCCGCTTTCAAACCTTCCACTAATTGTTCTTTAGCTTCTTCGGCAGACAGACCAGAAATCACTTCCAATTGCTGTAGTTGACTTTTGTGTAATTTATCTACTTCAGTTTGTTTTTTATCTAAAGTTTCAATTTTTGTAGTGTATTCCAGTGTTTTAGCTTCAAAATCATCATTTACTCTTTTAGCTTTTGCCAATTCATTTGAGATTTGAGATTCTTTGTCTCGAACTCTTTTTTCGACTTCAGCTACTTTTTTATCACGAGATAAAATCACTTGTTCGTGTTCTGATTTTAATTCAATAAATTTTTCTTTTGCTTGAAGAATTTTATCTTTTTTAATGTTTTCCGCTTCAAGATTAGCATCTTTTAAAATCGAAGCAGCTTCTTTTTTTGCGTTTTTTATTAAATTAGAAATATTGCTTTTTTCAATGATTTTGGCTATTCCAAAACCTCCTGCAATACCTATAATTCCTGAAATAATGATCGTTAATATGTTGTCCATGTTTGTTAAAATTTATATATAAAAAAGCCTACATTAGATTGCTTGAATAAACTCGAAAAGACAAGTTTTGAGCTAACTCACTGTTCAAGTTTCCTCGCCGAAGCGTGGCATGCTTTAGTAGTGATGATTTGCTCATTCTAAATTGTTAGTGTTGAGTTTACCAAATATGAACTAATGTAGGCAGTATCTTAGTCTATGTAAAGAACGTTTAATTGTCGAGATATTGATCTAAAAGCGCATTGATTTTTTTTATTCTTTCAATAGTTGCTTCACCATCAATGGTATTGTCAATCTGTTTTTGTTCTGATTGTGAGGCAAATTGCAAAGCACACATGGCTAATACATCTTGCTTGTCACGAACAGCATAATTTTCTTCAAATTGCTTTATCATCACATCAATTTTTTTAGAAGCACTGCGAAGTCCTTCTTCTTGAGATAGTTCTACCGTTAACGGATAAACCCTGTCTGCTATTGATATTTTAATTTTAAGCTTATCGTCCATATTTTTACTAATCTGATAGCTGTGCTATACAGTAATCAATTTCACGAATTAATGAATTTATTTTAAGCTTTGTATCTCTTTTATTATCGTCACTGCCTAGTAATGAATTGGCAATTTTGAGTGTTTCATATTGCTTTTTAAGCATTTCAATCTCTTGAGACTGATTTTGTATGATTGTGGCAGCTTTTGTTAATTCTATTTTTAAATCTTGATTGTTTTTCTCTACACTTTTAATTTTAGTAAAAAGTCTTTCAATCTTATTTTCAAGAGTATCAATTATTTCTGCAATTACACTCATTATACTTCCTATTCATTACTTAATCTTACAAAGTTAGTATTCCTTTTTATTATTACAATATTTTATTTGTTTTTTTGTATTAAAAAACATAAAATACTGATTGTCAGTTTTTTGTAATTTAGACTATTTTAAGTTTTTTTATACTTAACTTTTTTTATCTTAGCAAAAATGTACCTCATGAGATTTTTTATATTTTGTTTCTTATTTTGTAATTCTCTTTTAGCTCAAATGGATTATCCTAAAGATTATTTTAGTTTTCCACTTGATATTCCAATGCAGTTGTCTGGTAATTTTGGGGAGCTGAGACCCAATCACTTCCATGCGGGATTTGATTTTAAAACCCAACAAAAAGAAGGTCTAAATGTCTATGCTGTTGCTGATGGTTATGTTTCAAGAATAAAAATTTCTACTTTCGGGAATGGCAAAACTATATATATAACCCACCCAAATGGCTATACATCTGTTTATGCACATTTGCAAAAAGCGACTGATTTTATAGAAAATTACATTAAAAAAGCACATTATATAGAACAATCTTTTGAAATTGAATTGTTTTTAAAACCGAATGAACTTCTTATTAAAAAAGGACAACTAATTGCTCTTTCTGGAAATACGGGAGCCTCAGAAGGCCCTCATCTTCATTTTGAATTTAGGGATACCAAAACCGAGAAAGTTATTAATCCAATGCTTTTTGGTTTTGATAAAAATATAAAAGACACTAAAAGTCCTACTGTTTCGGCTTTGTATGTGTATCCTTTAGATGCTAAAACGATTGTAAATCAATCCAAACAGCCAATTGTATTGAATTTGTCTTTGCAAAAAGATGGAACTTATTTGGCAGATAATGTCGTTGCCAATGGAAGAATTGGATTTGGAATTAATGCTTTTGATTATGACGATGTTTCTTTTAATAAAAATGGGATTTATAAAGTACAATCTTTTTTTAACGGAAAACCTACTTTCGGATACCAGTTTGATACTTATTCCTTTGATGATATGCGCTATGTTAATGCGTTGATTGATTATTCAAGATACAAAAAAACAGCGCAACGAGTTCAAAAATTATTTATGAATAAGCCCTATGGATTAAATTTTATAGTGACCGATGCAACTTTTGGAGTGGCTACAATTGTTCCTAATTTAGCTGCTAGCTGTCGCATTGAGGTTTCTGATTTTTCGGGAAACCAAACTATAATTACTATTCCTATTGTATATGATTTGACATCTGTTAGTATTGAACCAGAAATTAAAAAGGGTAATTATTTTGTAAATGCCAATAAAGACAGCAATTTTGTTAAAGATAATTTTTCGGTATTCATTCCGGCGGGAACTTTTTATGATGATTTTGATATGAATTTTGATGTAAAAAACAATACTTTATTCCTGCATGAAGATACTGTACCAGCGCATTCCAATTTTACAATTACCGTTGAAGATTCTATTTACAAAGAAACTGAAAGAGAAAAAGTATTTATTGGAAGAATTGAAGATGGAAAAATCAATTATAATAGCACTTATAGAAAGGGAGCTGTTTTCAGTACAAAAGCTAAAACGCTGGGCCAATATAAATTAATTAAAGATACTATTGCTCCTAAAATTTCAATTTCAAAATCAATTGAAGGGAAATGGTTGACAAATGCAACTGCTATTCAACTGACTATCAATGATTCATTGTCAGGAATAAAATCTTATAATGGGTATTTGAATGGAAAATGGGCGTTATTTGAGTATGATAATAAAACCAAAAAAATCACTCATAATTTCAGTGATGGCATAGTTGCAGAAGGCGCTAATGATTTAAAAGTAGTTGTAATTGATAATGTAGGAAATTCAACTATCTTTGAAACGCATTTCTTTAGAAGTCAAAAAAAATAAAAAATAAACCGTTTGAGTACCACTAAAATAATATTTGTTTTCTTTTTTTTCTGGATTGGGCTAGTCACATTTGCTCAAACAGCTACTATAAAAGGGATTGTTTTGGATAAAAACAATACGCCAGTTTCGGATGTAAATGTTTTCTGCTCAGGGAAAACGATTCAAACGAATGCAAATGGTTTTTTTGAAATTAAGGTGGCTGCTAATAAAGCTACAGTTGTTGTTTTTACTCATATTTCATTGAAAAAAACAACAGTAACCATTACTTTAAAACCAAATGAAGTCTATGAATTCAATCCGATAATGAATGATCGGCAAGAACAAATGGGCGAGGTAATTGTGACTTCAAAAAATCGAAAACGAGTTCAAGGAATTACGACAATTGAACCTGAAACATTGCGAAAAATACCTGGCGCTAATGCAGGAATCGAAAACATATTGAAGACTTTGCCAGGAGTAAATTCCAATAATGAGCTGAGTACTCAATATGCTGTTCGTGGTGGAAATTATGATGAAAATTTAGTTTATGTTAATGAAATAGAAGTCTATCGGCCATTTCTTATTCGGTCAGGCCAACAAGAAGGATTGAGTTTTACTAACACAGATTTGGTTCAAAACATTGATTTTTCGGCAGGTGGTTTTCAGGCAAAATTCGGAGATAAACTTTCTTCCGTTTTAGATATTACGTATAGAAAACCTACTCAATTTACAGCTACGCTTGAAGCGAGTTTTTTAGGAGGTAATGTTTCTGTTGATGCGGTTTCCAAAAATAAAAAATGGTCGGCAATTACTGGAGTTCGCTATCGTAATAATAGTTTGCTTGTTAAAAGTCAAGAAACGCAAACTAATTATACTCCAACATTTGCAGACATTCAAACCAATGTAAATTTTCAAGCTTCGGATAAATGGCAGTGGAGTTTTTTAGGAAATATTTCTCAAAATAAATACCAATACCAACCATTATCTCGTCAAACTAATTTTGGAACACTTGCTAATCCTATGGCACTTTCTGTTTATTATGAAGGACAGGAAAAGGATAAATACGACACTTATTTTGGCGCCATAAAAACAACATTTAAAAAATCAGATAGCTTTACTTTGAAATTCATCGGTTCTATATTTCACACTTTAGAACAAGAATATTTTGATGTTTTAGCACAATATCGTTTGGGCGAAGTAGATTCAAATATTGGATCGGAAACCTTCGGAGATGTTACTTTTACAAGAGGAATTGGTTCTCAACTCAATCATGCTCGAAATGACTTAGATGCTTTAATTGTTAATGCAGAGCTGAAAGGACTTCATGATTGGAAGAAAAATCAATTTGAATGGGGAATTAAATACACCCGTGAATCTATCCGAGACCGAATTGTGGAATGGGAAGTAATTGATTCTGCTGGTTTTTCCATAAATCCTCCAATTGTAATTTTGCCTAAAAATGATCAACCCTACACACCTTATACAGGTCCATTAGTGCCGTATCAGAATGTAAGAGCTACCAATTTTAATACAATAAGCCGTTTCTCGGGATATGGGCAATGGAGTTTAAAGAGCAAAATCGGAACGAGTGAAGTTTGGTATAATGCAGGAATCCGAATGCACAGTTGGGAAGTGTCTGGTGCCGAAATACTTGGAAAAAATCAAATTACTTTTAGCCCAAGAGCACAGTTTGCCTTAAAACCAGATTGGAACAAAGATATGGTTTTCAGACTCTCCGGAGGTGTATACCATCAACCGCCTTTTTACAGGGAATTAAGAGATGCAAACGGAGTTGTACTGCCCAACACAAAAGCCCAACAATCCATACATTTTGTTTTGAGTAACGATTATAATTTCAAAATGTGGAACCGCCCTTTCAAACTCGTCTCGGAATTGTACTATAAGTCGATGACAGATGTGAATACTTATACTATTGATAATGTACGCATTCGATATGCTGCTTCTAATGATGCCAAAGCGTATGCACAAGGATTAGATTTGCGTTTGAATGGAGAATTTGTTCCGGGAACTGAATCATGGATTAGTTTTGGATATTTAAAAACGGAAGAAAACAGTAATGACAGAGGCTATATAGCAAGACCAACTGACCAAAGATTAAAATTTGGACTTTTATTTCAGGATTATATGCCAAATATTCCAAGTATAAAATTATACCTGAATTTAGTCTATAATACTGGTTTGCCGGGAGGATCGCCATCGTATGCTGATCCTTATTTATACCAAAACAGATTGAATGATTACCGACGTGCCGATATTGGATTTTCCAAAGTTTTTATAGACGCAACAAAAAAAGTATCTGAGAGAAGCTGGTTCAAGAATTTTAAAGAATTGGCTATTGGCTTGGAGATTTTTAATCTTTTTGACAATCAAAATGCCATCACCAATACATGGGTTCGAGATGTGTATTCTAAAAATCAATATGCAATTCCCAACTATATGACCACAAGGGTTTTTAATATAAAATTGAATGCAAGATTATAATTTTTTTATTAAAATCAAGCCTTTCAAAAATAATTGAATTATAGTTTTCTAAAGCATTTTTAAAAATCATTACATTTGAATTTATATTTTAATAGCATTAGCAACATGAAAAAATCATATATAGTAGGCTTAGGAATTTCTCTTTTGTTTTTAATCAGTTGTAATGGAACTCCTGAAAAACCAAAAGTAATTTATGATGCTTCCGCAAAAGACAAAGCCATCAATAAAGTTGACTCTACTCAAATTGAAATTGCGGATTTACCTATACAAATGGAAGGAACAAATTACCTGATTCATCCAATAGGTGACTTGAGTGTATATGAAAAAGGGATAAAAACCAAGTATGGCTCTTCAAGTGTAAACGATTTGAGTTTTACCATTTCGAATACAGCACAATATGAAATTACAGGATATTTACAGAACTTAAAATTTCAAGAAATTGGTTCTGATTCGATAAAAGCATTGACGGACAAACCTGTTTTGATTCAAACGGCTACTTATTTAAAGGCAGTTTCAGACAAAACAAAAAAGCAAATCATGGTTTACACTATGGTTGATATGGATACTAATAAAGATGAAAAATTAGACAGTAGTGATATTAAAGCATTATATTTAAGTACAATTAGTGGAGAAAAATTCACAAAAATATCCGCTGATTTTCAAGAATTAATTGATTGGAATTTGATTGAGTCGAACCTGCATTTGTATTTTAGAACAGTAGAAGACACCAATAAAAATGGACAGTTTGATGAAAAAGATGTGGTGCATTATAACTATATCGATTTGTCCTCAAAAGAGTGGAAGGCTACAGAATACAAACCTGTTTAGTCTAGGAATTTAGTTGTTGCTCTAAATGCTTGATGATTCCTTTAAGCATAACAGGGACAATCTTTTTGTGAAAGGGTTTTACAGGTAAAAAATAGATTTTTCCAAATCGGTTATGAAAAAGAACGGTTGTCGAAATAGTAATTGTTTTTTCACTGTTACGCTCCTGAATTGGTTCTAAAAACAATGAAATTCTAAAATCCAGGTGCTTGTCATTTTCACCCAAAATCACTTCGTTTTCATTGGATTCGAAAACTTTGAAAAGCCCCAATTGCTCGCCAACTTCACATTTGAATGCAGCTAAAAGCGCTTCTCGATTAGCTATTTTGTCGGAGGTTTTTAACCCAAAAACAGCAACAATTTTATTTCTAAATTCAAATAATTGACCAACCCAATTGGGTGCCGAACTGAAAAAAGCTTTCCCAACAGCAGTTGCTTGTAATTGATTTTTGGAATCTAAAATGGCAGCTTGATAACTATCGATAAAATCATATTTTGCTGTTAGTATATTGAGACTTGACTTTTCAGGTAAGGTTGATTTCTTTATTTTCATCAAAAAGGGTTTATTACTAGGCTATTACTGCTGTAGTTTTAATGCGAAAGGATTACTAGGTCAATTCAAAAAATCTGCACTGTTTCATACTATCTAAATCAAAATATCACTTTCTAAATCAGATTTTTCAATTTCAAAATTAAAACCCAATTCCGAAACCAATTGAATTACTAGTTTTTTGTACCAGTTTTCAGATTTTGGATGGATGTAGATTTTTTCAATCAGTTGGTTAATATCCACATTGATTTTTAAACCATCGTTAATTTTTAGTTTGCTTTCTGAAATATCCGAAATAATACGTACTTCTCGTTCATACTGAAAACTTTTTCGTTTGAATAAAAAAGGAAAAAATAAATCGTCAAATGGAATGTATTCTTTTTTATAATCAATATAATTAACTTCGCCAATGTATTGGTTGAAATTGGTTTCGGGTTTCAAGGCTTCTTGCAATCGACCAATTGTGGATTGAATGGCTAAGCCTTCACTATTTTGAGTAAAAATCTGCCACATAGCAAACGATTCATATTCATTGATGTGCCAACTGCTGATTGCTACTTTTTCTCGATGTATTTTATAATAATTTAAAAACTCAGGATTGTTGATGGCTAATTTTTTAATTTCTTCAAATGTAGGCTCGCTGAAAGTTCCTTCATACTGATCTTCAAACTTATCGGAACGCGACATGAATAATTTTTGTGATAACAACAAATCTAAAAATTTAGATAAGTCCAAGTACTTCCAGACAATTGTATTTGGATCTTCTGGAAGTTTTATATTGGCATTATCTAAATACATTTTATTGAAAATTTAAATTCATATAATCCAAAGGGAATCGATTTATTCTAAAGATTGCATGGTCACTAACTTGTTGTAAGTACCATCTAAATGTATCAGTTCTTCGTGGGTTCCTTGCTCAACAATTTTCCCTTTTTTCATCACAACAATTAAGTCTGCTTTTTGAATGGTTGATAATCGGTGTGCAATAACAATGGAAGTTCGGTTTTGCATCATGTTTTCCAATGCAATTTGTACAAATTTTTCACTTTCAGTGTCCAAAGCTGAAGTAGCTTCATCCAAAATCATAATTGGAGGATTTTTCAAAACAGCACGAGCAATGGATAAGCGTTGTTTTTGCCCTCCTGAAAGTTTGTTTCCACTATCGCCAATATTAGTATAAATTCCTTTTGGTAATTCGTTTACAAATTCAAAAGCATTCGCAATTTTAAGCGCTTCAATAATTTCCTCATCAGTTGCGTCTACTTTTCCTAAAGAAATATTTGCTTTAATAGTGTCATTAAATAGAATACTGTCCTGAGTCACTAATCCAATTAATCCTCTTAGTGATTGTAAATTTAGGTCTTTAATTTCAATTCCATCAATAGCAACAGTTCCTTCATTAACATCATAAAAACGAGTTAATAAGTTGGCTATTGTACTTTTTCCACTGCCGGATTGTCCAACAAGAGCAACGGTTTGTCCTTTTTTAATATCAAGAGAGAAATCTTTTAATACATTTTCGTCTTCGTATCTAAAGTTGATATTTTGTATGCTTATTTTGTCTTCAAAAGTTGCTTTTTTAATAGCATTTTCTTTGTTTGTAATTTCATTTTTTACTTCCAAGACATCAAATACACGTTGTGCTGCAGCAAGTCCGCTTTTTACAGAATAGGAGGCTTTTGAGATGGATTTAGCAGGGGTAAGGATGTTGTAAGCCAAACCCATATAGGCTAAAAATTTTGCGCTATCCAATAATGCTTTCCCGTTTGGTAATTTATCAACCAATACCATTTTTCCGCCAAACCATAATAATACACAGATAGTTATGATTCCTAAAAACTCACTTAATGGCGTGGCTAAATTATTTTTTTTGCCAATACTGTTTGATAATTTTAAAACACGGGTTACCGAATCATTAAATTTTTGTTTAAAACTAGCCTCAGCATTATAACTTTTAACCACTTTTAATCCTGACAAAGATTCTTCTACAATCGAAATGAGATGTCCGTTTTCATATTGCACTTGTTCTGATTTTGAACGCAGTGATTTTCCTATTTTGGATATTAGAATACCAGAAACAGGAATAAAAATAAAAACAAAAAGAGTTAGTTTAAAACTTATGGCAAGCATTGCGCTAATAGTAAAAAGAATTGTCATCGGTTCTTTTACGATAAGTTCTAGAATTGAAAAAAAAGAATTTTGAACTTCATTTACATCCCCTAACATACGAGCCATTATATCGCCTTTTCTTTTCTCAGAATAATACGAAATGGGTAAATTGACTATTTTGTTATACATGGCGTTTCTCAAATCTTTCAATACACCGTTTTTGAGATGCATCAAATGATTGGAGGCTAAGTAATTGAAAATATTTTTGAAAAAGAAAGTCACAATTACAATAGCAACAACTAGAATTAAAGCGTACTGAGGTCCGTTATTATCAGATAAAAGAGTGATGTAGTAATACAAATAATCTTTTCCAAACTTGGCGATATCCCAAATGGATTCATAGATAGGTTCTTTGGTTACTTTTTCTGTTGTGTCAAAAAGTACGTTCATCATAGGGATTAATGCTATGAATGATAAGGTACTGAATAATGCATACAAAATGTTAAAGATAACATTCCATACCACATTAGATTGGTAAGGTTTTATGAAAGGAATTATTTTTTTGAAATTAGAATCCATTTAAGTTGTTTTTTACCGTTAAGACCCGACAGGTTTTACAACTTGTCGGGTCTGTCAGAAAAATTAATTTGTATTGTATTAGTTCAATTGCATAGCAGCAATGATATTTTTTATTTTGTCATTCAAAACAGCATCAATGGCGTTGAAGTTTTCAATACTATCTAGGGCTGTGTTTACGCTGATATAAAATTTTATTTTTGGTTCTGTACCGCTTGGTCTGGCGCAAATTTTAGATCCATCTTCAGTATAGTAAATCAAAACATCTGCTTTAGGCATATTCATGATTTCTTCTTCGCCAGTAAGTAAATTTTTGGCAACAGATGATTTATAATCTTCCAGCATGATTACTCGTTGTCCGTTGATTTCTTTCACTGGATTTTCACGTAGAGAAACCATCATTTGGTTGATTTCGGCTAAGCCTTCCATTCCTTTTTTAGTAATAGAAATTAAATGTTCTTTATAAAAGCCATGTTCAACATATAATTGTAACAGTTCTTTATAAACGGTACTTCCTTTAGCTTTGGCTTGAGCTGCAACTTCACAAATTAATAGAGTAGCCGCTACAGCATCTTTATCTCGAACTGCATCACCAACCATATATCCAAAACTTTCTTCTCCACCACCAATAAATTCAAGCGCTGGAAAATCTTTAATCATTTTGGCAATCCATTTGAAACCCGTTAAGCCAACTTTGAAATCAACACCATATGCAGTAGCTAATTCCATAATCATTGGAGTAGAAACAATAGTAGAACCTACAAATTGTTTTCCATTGATTTTGCCTGCTTTTTTCCATTCTTCTAATAAAAATGCAGTCATCAAAATCATGGTTTGATTTCCGTTTAACAAAGTCATTTTTCCTTCGTTATTTCGAACAGCAACGCCCAAACGATCGCAATCAGGGTCAGTACCAATAACAATATCAGAGTTGGTTTTATCGGCTAAAGCCAAAGCTAATGTCAATGCTTCTGGTTCTTCAGGATTTGGAGATTTTACAGTTGGGAAATCACCATTAGGAACTCTTTGTTCTTCAACAATATTTACGTTTTTATAACCAGCCTGTGCAAAAGTTTCAGGAACAGCAGTAATAGAGGTTCCATGCAAAGAAGTAAATACAATATTGAGGTTGTCTTTTGCTTCTTGTGAGGTTCCAAAACTTGCATTTTCGATAGTTGATTTGATGAAAGCTTGATCAACATCTTTGTCGATATATTGAATCAAATCTTCGTTTGCATCGAATTTAATCTGACTGTAATTTAAGTTTTCAATTACATTTATAATTCCTTCATCTTCAGGAGGAACAATTTGTCCACCATCTTCCCAATATACTTTATAGCCATTGTATTCTGGTGGATTGTGCGATGCTGTTAACACAATTCCACATTGACAACCCAAGTATTTAAGCGCAAAAGACAACTCTGGTGTTGGTCGTAAATCAGAAAACAGATAGACTTGAATTCCATTTGCAGAAAAAACATCGGCAACTACTTTTGCTAATGTGTTACTGTTATGGCGACAATCGTATGCAATAACTGCTTTTAAAGGTTGGTTTGGAAACACAGTATGCAAATAATCAGAAAGTCCTTGTGTGCTTTTTCCAAGAGTGTATTTATTAATACGGTTATTTCCAACGCCCATGATGCCTCGCATTCCACCGGTTCCAAATTCAAGATTTTTATAAAAACTCTCTTCCAGTTCTTTTGGAGCAGTTGTCATCATCGTTCGAACTGCTTCTTGTGTTGCTGCATCAAATGTTGGAGCAAACCATTCATTTACGGCGTCTAAAATATTTTGTTTGATGTCCATTTTATCTGTTTTTTAGTTCTTAAATTCAGGATTTACAATTTCAATAGTATTGGTAGTACTTTTTATAAAGAAAAGTAGTCCTACAAATTACAATATTTTTCTAAGATGCAATTAGTAAAATTTATTTTTATTGTAAAAATTTATAAAAAATTCAGTTCACTTGAGACCTTATAACGTCCCTCGTTACTTTTTGTACGTAAAATAATTTCGCCAAGAAATCCAGCTAAAAATAATTGTGTTCCTAAAACCATGGTTGTCAAAGCGATATAAAACCAAGGATTGCTTGTTACTAAATTGTATTTTAAGCCAGCATATAGGTGGTAAAGTTTTGAAATTCCGATATATCCAGCCAAAATAAATCCGAGAATGAACATGAAGGATCCGATAGCTCCAAACAAGTGCATAGGTCTTTTTCCGAACCTTGAAAGAAACCAAATGGTAATTAAGTCCAAAAATCCGTTAACAAAACGTTCCATTCCAAATTTAGTTTCACCGTATTTTCGTGCTTGGTGCTGTACTACTTTTTCACCAATTTTTCCAAAACCTGCATTTTTTGCTAAAACAGGAATGTAACGGTGCATTTCACCAGATACTTCAATATTTTTTATCACTACATTTTTGTAGGCTTTCAATCCGCAATTGAAATCATTCAGAGCAACGCCAGATGTTTTGCGAGCCGCCCAATTGAATAGTTTGGAGGGTAAATTTTTAGCAAATACGGAATCGTATCGTTTCTTTTTCCATCCCGAAACCAAATCAAACTTTTGAGTTGTAATCAAGTCATATAATCCAGGAATTTCTTCAGGACTGTCTTGTAAATCGGCATCCATAGTAATAATCACATCGCCTTTAGCTTTTGCAAAACCAGCGTGTAAAGCCTGAGATTTTCCAAAATTCTTCATAAAACGAATGCCTTTTACATGTGGATTTTTATGTGCAAATTCTTCTATAAGTGACCAAGAATTATCGGTGCTTCCATCATCCAGAAAAATGATTTCATAGGAATAATGGTGGGATTCCATCACTTTAATAATCCAAGTGTAGAGTTCCTGCAGTGATTCCTCTTCGTTAAGAAGTGGTATAAGTATGGATAAATTCATGGGTTTTATTCTTGTGATGAAGATTTGCTTTTGAAAAATGCAGCCATAATTAAACCAAAAATAGAACTGAAAACTATACTAAAAACAGAGCCTTTTAATAATTCAACAATAGAATAGGGGTCGTTTTCTTTAAGTTTTGCTATTGCTTCGTTAATTGCTGATGCAGGTGTTCCAAATTTTTGCATCATACTAATAGTATATTTTATGGTTAATTCCTTTAATGTATCTTTTGCTGCAGGATCAATAAAGTTGAATAAAATGATGTTGAAACTAGTAGAAATTAGAATTCCAATTACTGCAGCTATGAAATAAGTAGTAAATGCTTCTTTGAAAGGAAAAATACCATTTAATTCTTTTTTAGTTTTTGATAGTAAAACAATTCCAATTACAAGATAGGTAGTCATAATTAATACCCCAACCCACCATGATGTAAAAAGGTTTAAATCAATGGCATAAATTGTTGCAGTTATCAATGAAGAGAAAATTCCAGTTGCAATTCCAAACGTAATTCCGTTTCTTTTTATAATTTCATTTACCATTTTAGTAGTTTTAGTATTAATTTACAAATATAGCAATTCCCAATATATTCAAAGATAAAAAACACTTTTTAGCGTTAGATAAAAAAAAGCGAACAAAGATTTGATTATTGAAAAATAATTGTAAATTTGCAAACTCAAAATAATAGTGTAAAAACAAAAAGTTATAAATTGTTTATACCTTTTCTGTTAGAAGAAAAGCTTCAAAGCAAGTTATAATTGAAACAAATAAAAAAGATTTAAGATGAAAAAAGGTGTACACCCAGAAAATTACAGATTAGTAGCATTTAAAGACATGTCAAACGAAGATGTTTTTATTACTAAATCTACTGCAGATACTAGAGAAACAATAATCGTTGATGGTGTAGAATATCCAGTTGTAAAAATGGAGATTTCTAGAACTTCTCACCCTTTTTACACAGGTAAATCTAAACTTATTGATACTGCAGGACGTATTGATAAATTCAAAACTAAATACGCTAAACACGTTAAATAATTTTAACTTGTTTTTAAATAAATATAAGCCTTCCTTTCGGGAGGCTTTTTTTATGGAAATTTTTTTAAAATTGGGTTAAGAAATTCGCTCTTTTCAAGTTACATAAAAAATAATTGTAACTTTGACCTGATAACCAAATCCATATTTTAACATACAGAAAATCATTTTATTTATGAACTACATACTTTTTGACGGTCCAGCCAGAAATGCTCTTTTGCCCTTTACGTTTACCCGTCCCGTTGCCGATATTCTCATTGGGATAATGACAATTCGTCAAAAATGGGAAATGCGTTTAGGCTCAACAACAACTACATTGACAGAGGAATATTTATCAGATAAATTTCCAATGGTAGAGCTTGAGGAAAATATTATGATTAATGCTTCTTTTCTACCCAATGCGGTTTTGACTGAAATGGTTCTGAATCTTGAGCCCAATCAAGCTATTTTTAGGGGTGATGAAGTAATTGCCTTTTATACAAATGACGAACAGGAAGAAGTGGATTTTGACAGCTATGAAATTTTAGAATTTACAGAAGATTGCATTACAGTTAAAAACACTTGGGATATTTTCTCTAATAATGATAGTGCAATACGGGAAGATTTTGAGTTTTTGACCGAAGATAGAAAATCACAACCAATTCCGAAAACTGTCCAAGTGATTGCGCCAGAAAACATATTTATTGAAGCAGGGGCTACGTTAGAATTTGTAACTTTAAATGCATCAGCAGGTCCTATATATATAGGTAAAGATGCGGAAATAATGGAAGGTTCCGTGATTAGAGCTCCTTTTGCTTTATGTGATAATGCTGTGGTAAAAATGGCAGCCAAAATATATGGAGGAACTACTGTAGGTCCCTATTCTAGAGTTGGTGGGGAAATAAATAATTCGGTTTTGTTTGCTTATTCGAATAAGGGACATGATGGATTTCTTGGAAATTCGGTGCTGGGCGAATGGTGTAATATTGGTGCAGACAGCAATAATTCGAATCTTAAAAACAATTATGAAGAAGTTCGATTGTGGAGTTATGAAACCGAGGGTTTTGCTAAAACAGGTTTGCAATTTTGTGGATTAATCATGGGCGATCATAGTAAATGTGGTATTAATACCATGTTTAATACTGGAACTGTAGTTGGAGTGAGTGCTAATATTTTTGGAAGCGGATTTCCACGCAACTTTGTACCTAGTTTTTCTTGGGGTGGTGCGTCAGGATTTACGACTTATATTACCAAAAAAGCCTTTGAAACCGCAAGATTAGTCATGAGTCGCCGCAATGTAGTATTTGATGAAAAGGAAGGAGCAATTTTAGAACACGTTTTTGAAGCGACTAAGAAGTGGCGGAAAGAGTAATTTGCATATAAAAAATTAAAAAGGGAAAGGGATAAACGGTTATTTGAAAGAATAATTTCTGTTTGTCCCTTTTTCAAATTGCGCTATTGCTTAATTAATCTATCTTTGCCACTTCAAAAAATGTTCAGAATTATAATAATTTTAAACTTTTTGAACATTAAACTTTAAACAATACTCATGATTACAGTTAACGATATTTCTGTGCAATTTGGCGGAACTACACTTTTTAGCGATGTTTCTTTTGCCATAAATGAAAATGATAAAATTGCCCTTATGGGTAAAAATGGAGCTGGAAAATCAACGCTTCTAAAAATAATTGCGGGTCAAAGCAAGCCTTCTACAGGAAATATTTCGGCGCCAAAAGAGGCTGTTGTGGCTTATTTGCCGCAGCATTTATTGACTACAGACGGCGCTACGGTAATGGAAGAAACATCAAAAGCTTTTGGTGAAATTTTCAAAATGAAAGCTGAAATCGATGAAATCAATGAGCAATTGACCATTCGTACCGATTATGAAAGTGATGCCTACATGAAATTAATTGAAAGAGTTTCGGACTTGAGCGAGAAATTCTACGCTATTGAAGAAGTGAATTACGAGGCAGAAGTGGAGAAAATTTTAATTGGTTTGGGTTTTGTTCGCGAAGATTTTTCACGTCAAACTTCAGAGTTTTCAGGAGGTTGGAGAATGCGAATTGAATTAGCCAAAATTCTTTTGCAAAAACCAGATTTGATTTTGCTTGATGAGCCTACCAATCACATGGATATTGAAAGTATTCAATGGTTAGAGGACTTTTTATTGAATGCAGCCAAAGCGGTAGTGGTGATTTCTCACGATAGAGCGTTTGTAGATGCAATTACCAACCGAACAATTGAGGTTACGATGGGGCGTATTTATGATTATAAAGCCAAATATTCACACTATTTAGAATTGCGGAAAGACCGTCGTATGCACCAACAAAAAGCATATGATGAGCAACAACGCATGATTGCAGACAATAGAACTTTTATTGACCGTTTTAAAGGGACTTTTTCTAAAACAGATGCCGTTCAGTCTCGGGTTAAGATGTTAGAAAAATTAGTTATTGTACAGGTGGATGAAGTGGATACTTCGGCATTAAAATTAAAATTTCCTCCAGCAGTTCGATCTGGTCAGTATCCTGTAATTGTCAAAGATTTATCGAAAGCCTATGGTAGTCATGTGGTTTTTAAAGAGGCAAATATTGTAATTGAAAGAGGTCAAAAAGTTGCTTTTGTAGGAAAAAATGGCGAAGGTAAATCAACTATGATTAAAGCCATTATGAAACAAATTGAAATTGATGGCGGAAGTTTAGACATAGGTCATAATGCTCAAATTGGTTATTTTGCCCAAAATCAAGCTGCTTTATTAGATGAAAATGCTACGATTTTTGAAACTATTGATGATATTGCAGTAGGTGATGTTCGTACAAAAATTAAAGATATTCTGGGCGCTTTTATGTTTCATGGTGATGATGTAACCAAGAAAGTAAAAGTGCTTTCTGGTGGTGAAAAAACACGTTTGGCAATGATTAAATTGCTTCTTGAACCTGTGAATTTATTGATTTTGGATGAGCCTTCTAATCATTTAGATATGAAGACCAAAGATATTATCAAAGATGCTTTGCGTGATTTTGATGGGACTTTAATATTAGTTTCTCACGATAGAGATTTCTTGGATGGATTAGCTACTAAGGTTTTTGAGTTTGGCAATAAACGGGTTAAAGAACATTTTGAAGATATTTCTGGTTTCTTGGCACACAAAAAAATAGATAGTATGAAAGAAATAGAGAAATAAAGCCTGCTAATTTCTGAAATCAAAAAAGGCATGAATTTAATTATTCATGCCTTTTTTGGTATAAAATTATTTTTTTTAGCTATTTTGTAGCACTTGTTTTTTCTTAAAATATAAAGCGATGTAGGCCATAATTGCACAGATTGAACCTATTGTAATCATATTCCAAATGGGTGTTGCAGTTTGTGATAGCGTTCCGTTTTCAATAATTAAAATTCGAAAAGCTTTCAAGAAATGCGTTAGTGGGATTACATTAGAAATTGCTTGAACCCAATCAGGCATTTGACTTAATGGCCAGCTAAAACCACTCAAAATAAAGCTGGGAGTTGCAATAACCATTAATATTTCGGTAGCTTTTAGTTGACTAGGGATTAAGATACTTACTAATATTCCAATAAAAGATACGGATAATACAAATACCCCAGCTACAAAAGTGAGCGGGAGTAAGTTCTCAAAAAAGGGTATTCGGAAGTAAAAAGTAAACATCCAATACAGTAGCCAAACTCCAAAACTCATGATGAGGTAGGGAATAATTTTTATACTAATCATTTTTAAAATCGAAGGAGATTGGTCTACTAAAATTTTAAAAGTCCCGTTTTCAAATTCGGATGCAAATGAGAGTGCTAAGGCTAATAGCATAACTTGTTGTAAAACCGCTGATAAAACTCCTGGCCATAAGTAGTACATATAATTACTGCTTCGGTTGAATTTTTTTACAAAAGTGGTCTTGAAGGGTTCGTATTGTGAAGCTAAAAGTTTTTCTGGTATTCCTTGTTTGCGTATAGTTTCCATTTGAACGCCCGCTTTTAAAGTTCCTAAACAAACTTGTATTGCAGTTGATGCATAGTTTGCTGTTAAAATATTTGCGGTATTAACGATAGTTGTAATTTCAGGATACCGTTTAGTAAGAACCATTTTTTGAAAATCTTTAGGAATAATCACTACGCTGTTGGCTTCTTTGTCTATCATAATTTTTGACAAATCGTTTTGATCATATAAGATTGCTGCTACCGAAATGACTTCGTCATCGTTAAACATTTCAATGGCTTTGGCACTCATTTCGGATTGATCCATATCGACTACAATAATAGGTAAATCCGTCACTTTTCCTTTGCTGTATACATATCCCAATAATACAGCATATAGTAATGGTGCGCCTATAAAGAGCATTCTCAAAATTTTATTTTGCCAAAACATCTGAAATTCTCTTTTTAAGAGGGAAAAGAAATTTTTCATGATTATAAAGATAAAGTGACAGTAGTTTTTGTAATCAAATCTTTTGTTTCAGCATTATTTAAGGGTGAAATTTTTAATTCGAACAAGCTTTCTTGTATTTCATAATCTGGATATGCGGTAGCAATGTTTCCGTAAGCGCCTAATTGTTTGATAGTTGTTATTTTTGCTTTTATTTTTTTATCTGAATTAGGAATACTCACAATAATTTCTTGTCCTTTTTTGAAGCCGCTTAATTGACTTTCTGGAATTGTAAATCTAAAATAAGTACTATTGCTAATATAACCATTAAAAAGGGTGTAGCCAGGCAACGCCAATTCGCCTAAATTAAGAGTTATAGTTTCAATACTCATGTCTTGAGGAGCAATTACAAATCGCTCTTTATTAGCAGTTTCAACTTCTTGCAAGGCACCGTAAGCCCTATCTTGTTGGCCCAATGCCATGGTTTGTTGTTCGGTTCTAGCTCCTTTTTTAGCTTCGTCAAGTTCTGCTTGTACGGCATTGTATTGCGCTAAAGCTCCTTGGTATTTAGCAAATGTTTCGTCATAAGTTTGTTGAGAGACTAAAGAGTCTTGGAGCATATTACCCAATCTTTTTATCGATTTTTGGGCAAATTCATATTGTTCCTTAAGCCCCATTTTTTTTGCTTCTAGTTGTTTGATTTGGTTATCTGTTGCTCCTTTTAAAGCCATTGAGTATTGTGCTTTTGCAGAAGTAACAGCGCCTTCTGCTTGACTTTTTTTAGCGTCAACTTCTGGAATATCAAGAATTGCGAGTGTGTCTCCCGCTTTTACGAAGTCTCCTTCTTTTACTAATAAGCGAACAATTTTACCTGGAATTTTACTTACAATGGCTAGTTGTTCATTTTCTACTTTTCCTTGAATTGTATTTTCTTTTTTTGTTTTTTCACAACTGGCAAAAAGGAACATTAGGACGAATAAAGAGATTGTTTTTTTCATGAATGAATGCTTTATTTAGATATTTTTTTTGACAAATCCCCAGTAGTGATTATCGTTTCTATAGCTGATAAACGTTGCTCAATAAGGGTTGTTATTTTATTTACTGATGCTTTATAAGAATCATTTTCTGCTTCTAAACGTTCCGAGATGTTTATTAATCCCTCTTTGTATTGTTTAACAGCGAGATTCAAATTGTTTGCGGCTACTTTTTGTTGTTGTGAAGTAATTTCAATTTTTTGATTTAAAATAGAATAATTGACATAATTATTTTCAAGAAGCAATTCTAATTTTTCTTTGGTATCATCAATTTGATTTTGGACTTGCTCAATATTAATTTTTGCTTCATGGACTTTATGCTTTCTTTCAAATCCAGAGAACACTTCCCATTTCATTCCAGCACCAATAACCCAATTTTGGCTGATGGTCAATTCGTTTAAGCCTAAATATAAAGCTTCATTTATTCCTGTTATTACGGGTGTAGTTGCATTGGCATTAAATAAACTGGAATAAGCTACTCCTCCAAAGGCACCTAATGTGGGTAAAAATGTCCCTTTCTCTTTCTTTAATAAATACTCATAGGCAGATTTGAAAGATTCTAAAGCTTTAATTTCTTGTTTGTTTTGGGTGTTTAATTTTTCGTCGGTAATTATATATGGATTTAGATTGTAAGTAACATTGTCAATTTCTGAAATCGAATAGCCCGTTAAGTATTGAATTTTTTTATAAATTAGTTTTCTTTTTCCCTCGGATTCTATTTTTTTTGATTGCAATTCTAATGTTGCTAATTTAATTTTGTCTCTATCATAAGGTACAGCAAGTCCTTGTTCGATTGCTTTTGAAACTCTTTTGGCTTCCATTTCTAATCTATTACTGCTGTCTTTTATTAAAATATCAATTTCATTTAATAATTCCAACTGATCAAAAGTGTTGATTACATCTTTAATAATCAAATCTTTTTCGGAATCTTTTAGGTATTCAGTTCCTTTTGTTTTTTGTTCAATCGCTTTTGCAGCATTTGGGATTTGCATACCGCTAAACAAAACGGTTTTTGCCATAACACTTCCGTTAAAAATATTTCCGTAATTTTTGAATGCTGTTTTGCCATCAAATAAAGGATAATTTACAATTGGAACTGTCGTAGTTGGTAAATCTACCGTTAATTTGTTGTCAAAATAGGAGTAAAGTGCGCTTGCTTCGACAGTAGGAATGTATTTGTTCCAAACGCCTTTTTCCTGAAGGTTTAGTTTCTCGATTTCGAGTTCTTTGTTTTTTATAGAACTACTTTTTGCTATTGCCTTAGTGATAGCCTCTTCAAGACTGGTTGAAACAACAATCTGTGAAAAAGAATTGGTAAGGGATAAACAAAAAATAATTATAAAAAGTATTCTTTTATTCATGTGAATTTTTTTAATGTTTTATAATAAAATAAATAAGTTGCTATTGGATGAATTTATTAAGAAAAAGAATATTCGTTAAAAATATTCTTTTTCTTAATTTTTTGCAATTATGTTTTAATTCACATGTATTTCTTGACCAAAACCAAATCGTTTTTCTTTGAACATTTTAGAGAAATGAATCCAAGCAAATGCTGCATTGGCACCAAAACTAATAATACCTACAATTAATAACATAGTAGTGTTTTCTGAAGGCATTATGTATCTTGCTGGATTGTCTACATAATAGTTAAATGTGAATAAATACATCATCCAAGCACTTAAAGTGATGGCTCGCGCTTGAAGCCAAGTACCTTTTTTAATAAATAATGCTGGAATTGTGCATGATAACAATACCGCAACATTGTAGAAAGTATGTTGTGGAACACAGAAATAGATATAAGCAAAATTCCAAATGTCATAAGCGATTATCCAAAACACAAGCATATCAGGCCAAATCATGTCTTTGATATTGTCTTTAGTGACATTGATACCAAGCCAACCTGAAATAGTTACAATCGAAAGAATGCCTGCTGCTCCATTTAAATAATGCCAAATACCGCCATTTTGTGCGCCAAGTTCAAAATCTCTCATCACGGCTTCAAGAATATTTACTGCTAAAATAAGGGCGGGAAAAATAAGTAGTTTTTTGTTTTCTCCCCATTTTGTATACCGAATTACGGCAAAAATTAGAACTCCTGCAATTGCTGAATATAATTTGGCTGTATGAAACCAAGTATTGATGGTGGCATCAGGATGATCAGCTGCAGTTGGCCAAATGGTAAATGTTAAAATTCCTGCAACACCTACAAAAACAATTAATGAAAGCCACTTTGACCTTCTGAAAACTTCATTGAGAATTAATAAAGAAATAAAAATTAAAATAACATGAATAATTTTTTCCATAGGTTGTTGACTTTTAGGTTTAACATTAACTATTTTTTTAAATTTATGTTAAATTTATATATAGTTATTATTTTTAAGCTTTAAACAACTGTTAATTTTTATTTTTTTTATTAAAAAAGGAAGTATTTTAATG